>JBJEQS010000241.1:0-9432 GCA_051881875.1 Oscillospiraceae bacterium | reverse complement strand
GCAAGATTATACATCAAGGTATCTCCTTGTACTTAAAACACTTCCGACAGCACCGATTAATGAACCGAGTACCAGATATATTACAAGTATATTCAGTGCAACTGTTTCAAATGGTATAAGTCCTCCCGAACCTATTATAGTCCAGATTGAAAGGTCCTTTGTAAGTATATTCAGAAGTGCGTCATAACTGAACATTGTTATTCCGAAAGCAAATGTACCTGCTATAATACCTGTAAGCATACCCTCAATAAAAAATGGTATTCTTATAAATGTATCGGTAGCACCTACATATTTCATAATTCCTATTTCCTTGCGTCTTGTGAAAACGCTTGCCTTTGTGGCATTGGAGATTATAACTATTGATACAACAAACAGTGCTGCAAGAATTGCTCCTGAAATAACTGTTACAAGCTGTTTTATCTGAGTAAGTATATTTGCAAAATCATAAGGTGCCTGTATTGTGTCAATATTTTCAAACTGCTCTATTTCATCGACCGTATTGTATATCAAAGATGTATCGGAAACCTTTATTCTGAATGAGTCAAGCAGAGGACTTTCCTCGCCAAGACTTTCAAAAAGCTCGGCATAGCCTGTCATACTCGCTTTCAAATCCTCGAAAGCCTGCTCCTTTGAATAGAATGAAACATTGCTTACATTATCTGTAACAAGCAGCTTTCTGTTCAATTCATCAATCTGTTCATCTGTTGTATTTTCATCAAGATAGATTATAATTTCATTGGTTTTCTCAATATCCTTTACAATACGGTTTACATTCATGCCCATAAGCACTGATAAGCCTATAAACAACAGGGATACCATAAGCACACAGGTCGAGGCAAATGCCATAAGCCTGTTTTTCCATATGCTTGAAACGCCCTGTCCTACAAGGTAACACATACTACTCGGTTTCATTGAAGCCTCCTATCACACTGTCAAAGGCAATTGAACCATCGTCAATATTTATAATTCTTCCTCCGAAATGTTTTACAAGGTCATGCTCGTGGGTTACCATAAGCACTGTCGTACCGCACTTGTTTATTTCCTTCAGCAGTTCAACTATTTCATATGAACGTTCAGGGTCGATATTGCCTGTCGGCTCATCGGCTATAATAAGCTTGGGGTCATTGACCAATGCCCTTGCAAGAGCCACTCTCTGCTGTTCGCCGCCAGAAAGCTCATTCGGATATGATTTCAGCTTGTCGGTAAGTCCGAGCAGTTCAACTACATATGCAACTCTTTCCTTGATTTTCTTTCTCGGTGCGTCAATTACACGCATAACGAATGCAATGTTGTCATATACATTCATATTCGGAATGAGTCTGAAATCCTGAAACACAACGCCTATTGTACGTCTTAAAGCCGGTATTTTCCTTTTTTTTAGATTTGTCACATCAAAACCATTTACAGTAATGTTTCCGCTTGTGGCATCTATTTCTTTGAGCAGAAGCTTTATCAGTGTACTCTTTCCCGCACCTGATGAGCCTACCACAAATGCAAAATCCCCGTCATTTATGGTAAGGTTTACATTGCTCAGGACTTCATTATCTTTCTGGTAAGATACGCAGACATTTTCTAATTTTACCAAGATTAATATACATCCTTTCGTGAAAAATTTTCACAGATAAGAAAATTCCTTTAAATCAATATAATACCTGACACATCACATAATGAGAGCGTCAGGTATTTGAATGTCTTATTATTTTATTAAAAATACTTATGTTGTTATTCTGCTGTACAGCACATGAAATATTAGAATTTAACAGGATTTGCCGAAAGATATTTTTTAACCATAAGAGCAATTTTAAAGATGATTGCATGGTCGAATTCTCTCAGGTCAAGACCTGTGAGCTTCTTGATTTTCTCAAGACGGTATACAAGAGTATTTCTGTGAACAAAAAGCTTTCTTGAGGTTTCAGAAACGTTGAGATTATTTTCAAAGAATCTCTGGATAGTAAAGAGCGTTTCATGGTCAAGAGATTCAATGCTTCCTCTCTTGAAAACTTCATGAAGGAATGTTTCACAGAGAGTTGTCGGCAGATGATAAATAAGTCTTGCAATACCGAGGTTGTCATAGCTTACGATAACTCTGTCCGTATCAAATACCTTACCTACTTCAAGGGCAGTCTGAGCTTCCTTGAATGAACGTGCAAGTTCCTTGACTCCTACAACAGCTGTACCTATACCAACATTTACTCTTGTATAGAATTCGCTGCTGAGTGTATCAGCGATGGAACGTGCAAGCTTTTCAAGGTCTTTTGTGTCAACATTCGGCTTTATTTCCTTGACAAGAACAATATCAGTTTCAGTGATATTGAAAACGAAATCCTTGCTTTTGTCAGGGAAAAGATTCTGAATAACATCATAAGCCGATATATCATTTGCGGAAACTATTCTTATAAGAAGAACAACTCTGCTTATATCAGGATTGAAGTGAAGCTCTCTCGCCTTGATAACTATATCACCCGGCAGAACATTATCAAGAACAACATTCTTTATGAAATTGTTTCTGTCGTATTTTTCATCATAGTACTGCTTGATATTTGCAAGAGTTATAGCCATAATGCTTGCATACTTTGCGGCTGTTTCATCAGTACCTTCGATAAATACGGCATAATCCGGCTTGATATGAGAGCCGAAAGGCTTATAGGTAAAACCATCACGGATAAAAACATCGTGAGATTCATTCAAATCAAGAGATATGAATTCATTTGTAGTGCCTACTTTTGTAAGGTCACTGCACGCAATAATTGTTGCATTTTCATCAACAACGCCAATTGTTGCATCAATTGTGTCACGCATCTGGTGAACAAGTCCCTGGAACAGTCTGTTTGACATTTATTTCCCCTCTTTTCAGAATTCGGCTTAAAAGCCGTTGTATATATAAATTATGTTTACAGCATAATGCATAAAAGAATAAAACGCAATATTTTCACTGTAAAATATAACAAAATAACAGCGGATTGAAGTCTAAAAAAAAACAATCTGCACATATTATCTTATAAAACAAATTATAACATATAATTATAATTAATATGTTAATAAACTGTTAACAAACGTCTGATAAGCGTAATTTTTTTGTGAATTATACACAATAGTATATATTTTTTTAGTTTATTGTATTCAAATAAGGGGTGTGTTATTAGTTTATATGTTTTTATGTAATATTTTAACATTGATTTTATAGTTTTTTGCCTTGCGGTTTATCAGAAATTTAAAAACTGCCTTTTTATTCTGTAGGGGCGAACTGCGTTCGCCAGTTGTGACTTACTGCAAATTTCATCAGGCGGCTTTCAGCCGCCCAACCTTTTTTTATAAAAAGTTTGACAAAAAACTTGCGGCGAACCGCCGCCGGCAATTTCGTTGCTTATCTTTATTGGTGCATTTTTTTACACTACCCGACCGCTTTATGCTGGTATATGGTTATACGTCAGGTAAGTCGCATATAATTGACTGCCACAAAGAAAAATATTGACTAAAAACCGGAGGCGGCAACTTGCCGCAAAAAAGCTTGACCAAAACTTTTAGTTTGAGAATTTATTTGATTTTTATTTTTCATCGAACTCACGTTATTTATCCAATATGTCGGATAATACGGATACTCAAAAAGGCAGCAACTCCGCCGCCTTTTCTCTGTTTATCAATATATCAACGCACCATACTTCTTTTCCATTTCATCAAGAGCATACTCATCAATCTCACAGTTGCGGTCTATCAATGCTCTGCCATTATAAAGCATCAGTGCGGTTTCCAGTGCAAGCTTATCTGATGATGAAAACATTACCGGCAATGATACAAAATGAGAATTCTGACTGAAAAGAAACGCATCATCATAGTTATTAAGCTGAACCGTTATAATATCAAGACTGCTCTCATTAAGCTCAAATATCTCATCAGCCATATCCTGCGAACATTCAAGCGGTTCGCTCGTTTCTATAGAATCAGTATTGAGAAAGAAACACTGCGTCGCATTTGATACTATTATCTGACAGCTTTCATCATATCTCTCAATATCAGGTACTGCGATATTTTTTTCATCAATGAGATTTTTCAGTGCCATAATATGCTGAGGAGATGTGCCGTTTCCCCCGCCGATTATTGAAGCACCGTTATTTATGCATCTGACTGCATTCTCCGCAAAAACATATACAGGTATATTATAATTTCCGCTTATGTCCTCAAGTCCTGCGTCCAGTCTTGCGATAATCGGTATTTTTGCATATGGTGCAATCTGTTTTACAGCTTCAGCAATTATATCGCTGTCACCGTATTCAAAGCCGAATGCCTTCACGCCCATCGCCTGAACACATATAAGGCATGAAAGCGGCGTTGCACCTGATGCCGTCTTGCCATCGGATTCAAGCGTAACAGATGCATATACAGGAAGTCCTGTTCTCTTGGCGGCAATTATCGCTGTACGCATTTCTGCAAGCGATGTCATAGCCTGCACCCAGAGTATATCCGCACCTGCCTTTTTCAGAGCATCTGCCTGCTCAAGAAATATATGAAAAAGCTTGAAAAAATCGGCATCACCGAAAGGTTCAGGGATATGCCCGGTAGTAGATATTATTCCTGCGGTTTTCATGCTGTCAGTACAGTATTGCTTGACCATTGAGCAAAGTTCGGCATTGACAGATATATACTTATCCTCAAGACCGTATTCTTTAAGCTTTATGCCGTTAGCCTCCGCAGTAGGTGTACAGAGTATATCCGAACCATTTTCAGCATAGCTTTCATATAAGGATTTTACTGTATCAGCATGATTTAAAGTCCATTCCGTAATGAAGTCATCTGCTGTCATGCCTCTCTGACGCAGATTTGTTTCAATTGCACCGTCAAGCAGTAAGGGTACTTTCATAATATTTCAATCCTCCGTCCTGAAATCACATTTTTTCAGGACAATCTATCTTGAGCATTCCAAGAGAATTCGCAAGAGTCTGTCTTACTGCATTGCAGAGTGCAAGTCTTGCATATTTAAGCTCATCTGTTTCAGCATTCTTTACACTGCATGAATCGTAGAATTTATGGAAAAGAGTTGCAAGTTCTATCGTATACTTTGTAATCTTTGCAGGGTCATAATGCTTGGCAGCCGCATCGACCTCATCAGGCATTGCTGCAAGATAGCGTATCAGTTCAATTTCCTGCTTTGTATCAAGCTTTGCAAGCATATCAGCATCTGCCTTATCATATGTGAAGCCTTCCTCTGCAAGATTGCTGAGTATGCTGCATATTCTTGCATGGGCATACTGTACATAGTATACAGGATTCTGTGATGATTTTTCAACAGCAAGGTCAAGGTCAAATTCAAAGTGTGAATTTGCTTCTCTTAAATTAAAGAAAAATCTTGCCGCATCAATCGGTATCTCATCAAGGAGGGTAACAAGAGTTATCGCCTTTCCTGAACGCTTTGAAAGCTTTGCGACCTCGCCGTTGCGGAGAAGTCTTACCATCTGCATAAGTACAACATCAAGCTTTCCTGCATCTACTCCGAGAGCTGTAAGTGCCGCTTTAAGTCTTGGAACATATCCATGATGGTCTGCTCCGAGTACATCAACCGCCTTGTCAAATCCTCTTGTAACAAGCTTGTTATAGTGATATGCAATATCAGGCACTACATATGTAGGAATTCCGTTTGCTCTTACGAGAACGAAATCCTTGTCTGCTCCGAACTGTTCAGCCCTGAACCATACTGCTCCCTCATTTTCATATGTATAGCCCTTGTCTGTAAGCTGTTTCACTATATCCATTACAGCACCATTATTATGGAGTGTGCTTTCTCTGAACCATGTATCATATTCAATTCTGTACTTCTTCAAATCCCTTTCAAGACCGCTGATATTCTTGGGAAGTGCATATTCAACAAATGCTTTTCTGCGTTCTTCCTCGGAAGCATCAGCAAGTGAAGTGCCGTTTTCATCTATATAATTCTTTGCGTGTTCGATAATATCCATGCCCCTGTATGTATCCTCGGGCATGGGGAATTCAGGCTTGTTGCCGTCCTCTCCGTATATTTCCTTACAGATTTCCTCTGTTGTAATGCCGTCCCTTTTGTATATCTCCATGCCTGCTTCACTGCAAAGCTGCATAAATCTGAGTGAGAGCGATTTTCCGAATTTTTCAACCTGATTTCCTGCGTCATTAATATAGAATTCACGCTCAACCGTATATCCTGCCCAGTCAAGAACAGATGCAAGGCAATCGCCTATTGCTCCGCCTCTTGCATTTCCAACGTGCATAGGTCCTGTCGGATTTGCTGAAACGAATTCAACAAGTATCTTTTTGCCTTTTCCTGTATCTGTCCTTCCGTAATTCTCCTTTTCAGCGGCAATTGTTTCGATTACCTTTGAAAACCATCTCCTGCTGAGGAAAAAATTAATAAATCCCGGTCCTGCTATTTCAGCACGTTCAAAGAATTCATTTCCCGAAAAATCCAGCTTTGAACATATAAGTTCAGCTATTTTTCTCGGAGCCATTCTGAAAGGCTTTGCACATACCATAGCTGCATTTGTTGCAAAATCGCCATGGGATTTGTCTGCCGGTATTTCTATTTTGAATGCCGGTATCGGTTCAGACGGCACTTCGCCATCAGCAACCATCATACCGAGTGCCTGCATAATAAGCTCATTGAGTTCCGCAGAAGCGAGTTTTATAAGATTTGACATTTTTTAAATCCTCCCGAATCAATTGTTTTTCAGACTTATAACAAGCTTTATCTCATTGTCAGAAATATGTGCCGAATTAATGTCGACAGAGTATTTCATATATAAAGTTCCGCCCGTTTCATCAAGCGAATTTTCTATTGTATGAGTAAAAATCCCCATATTCATAGCACCGTAAGGCGTTGAATAATAGCAGTGATGCTTTTTCTCGGTTTCAAGGATAAGCGTTGAATTTGCCGTACCTTTCCTTTCAACGCAGGCATATTCACTGCGGCGGACTGTTACGGAGGTTTCAGAGCCTTCAAAGCCTGTCAGTTCCGTTTCAGCATATGATATGTTCGCAAGACCGCCTTTTATCCTGTAAACACCCTCTGTAATGAGTTCGGATTCGTTTTTTTCACCGTCCTCATACTGTGAACTGTATATTGTTATAATAGCATTTTCCTTCAATTTTTCCATAGCTCCCGTTATTTCCCTATATGATGGACGTCGCCCCTGAAAACCTCTCCGTCAACCGTATGACCTAAAAAAATTTCCGCACTTTCCATGAACATTTCAACGCTGTCACTCACATAAAATCTGTTTGAACCCTTTTCCTTATTGTCAGACAGCATATCATTCTGCTCAAGATAGTTTTTTGTATAATTTGCGGCTTCACCGCCTGCCGATATAAGCTTTACACCATCGCCCATAATATCATGTATTATATCCTTTATTATGGGATAGTGAGTGCAGCCCATTATCAGCGTATCAACATTATGCTTCCTGATTGGTTCAAGATACTCCTCAGCGGCAAGTATGGTTATTTTATTGTATCTGTCAGTATATCCGTTTTCAACGAGATGAACGAAAAGCGGACAAGCATTCGGATACACCTCAACAGACGGATTTATAGATTTTATGATTTTTGAATAGCTGCCGCTTTTTATAGTTGCCGGAGTACCGATAACCCCTATTCTGCCGTTTTGTGTAAGTTCGCAGGCTTTGCGGCAGGTAGGCATAAGTACACCTGTATACGGAACTCCGTCCACATCGGTTATATCTCCGAGCATTGAGCTTACCGTACCGCACGCCGCAACAATCATTTTGATATTGTACTGCTGGAGGAATGCGATGTCCTGCGATGCATATTTTATAATAGTATTTCTGCTTCGGCTTCCGTACGGGATTCTTGCCGTATCACCGAAATATATGATATTTTCATTCGGCAGTATCCTGTTGAATTCCTTTACGGCAGTAAGTCCGCCGAGTCCTGAGTCGAAAACGCCGATTGCATCATTGTTCATAAATCGTAAAATCTTCCTTTCAGCTTATCTGTCAGATGATGAATGTTCAAGTGCCTGCTCAATAAGACGGTCAACAAGTTCTGTACATGGAATACCCATTTCCTCCATAAGCTTCGGATACATACTGATTGGAGTAAAGCCCGGAAGCGTATTTATTTCATTGAGTATAACCTCGCCATTATCGGAGAGGAAGAAGTCAACTCTTGAAAGACCTGTGCAGCCTATTGCGGTATATGCTTTTATGGCTGTTTCTCTTATTTTCCTTGAATCCTCATCGCTTATTCTTGCCGGTATATAGAGATTTGTGGAATTAAGCAGATATTTCGCATCATAATCATAGAAATCGTTGCATGGTTCTATTTCGCCTACCGATGAAGCAAACGGTGATTCATAGCCGAATACTGCCACTTCAAGTTCCTTGCCGCTTATAAATTCCTCTATTACAACTTTTGAATCATGGGTGAATGCAAGTTTTATGGCTTCTTTAAGGCTCTGGAAATCGACTGCCTTGTTTATTCCGATTGATGAACCTGAATTTGCCGGCTTTACAAAAAGCGGAAGTCCGAGCTTGTCAATTATCTCCCTGCATCTTGCATCGAGATGGCTGAGTTCATATGAACGGACTGACTCCCATTTTGCAGTCCTTATATCATTCCTGTCAAGTATCGTATGAGTTATAGCCTTATCCATGCATGAAGCAGAAGCTATAAGGTTACAGCCAACATATGGTATTCTCGCAAGGTCAAGAAGTCCCTGAAGTGTGCCGTCCTCACCGTTTTTGCCATGAAGCACAGGGAATACAACATCTATTTTCTTTATTGAATAACTGCCGTTTTCAAGAGTTATTATGCCCTTGTGAAGCGGGTCAGGAGAAATAACTGCCTGTGTACAGTCCGGATTATGTTCCCATGCGTCAGCAGCAAGGTCTTCCACATCGCCCGGATAGTAAAGCCATCTGCCGCCCGGAGTAATTCCTATAAGTATAATCTCATACTTCTCCTTTGGAATACTCTTTATAACATTTGAAGCGGATACAAGCGAAACATCATGTTCAGTCGATGCACCGCCAAAAATAACTGCAACTCGGATTTTTGACATTGAAATTCTCTCCTTTAAAAATAATATATTAATAAGATATTTTAACATATTTCAGATAAAACTGCAAGCAAAACAGCAAACTCTTTATAATTTTCAATAAAATACATATATCCGCATTTAAGATATATTACATCTTTATAATATTGTACCATATGCAGCGTGAGTTCGACAACCAAAAGCAAAAGTTTTTTGCGGCGACTCGCCGCCTCCGGTGTTTAGTCAATATTTTTCTTTGTGGCAATCAGTTATATGCAACTTACCTGACAAATAATCATATATCAGCATAAAAAGCGGTCGGGCAGGTAAAAAATGTTGAAATCAAACTAAATCCGAAACTAAAAGTTTTTTGCCCAGCTTTTTGCGGCGAGTCGCCGCTTCCGGTTTTAAGTATT
>JBJEQS010000240.1:0-2161 GCA_051881875.1 Oscillospiraceae bacterium | reverse complement strand
GGCGATACCATAATTCCACATTCCACTCTCCACACTCCACATTTAAATAACTTCCTATTTTTAGTAGATAAAATGATTTTCAAATCGAACGTTGGAGGTTTTTATATGAGAACAAAAAATGATTTAATATGGGGTATCAGTTTGATTATAATTGGGATCGCAACATTTATTTTAGCCGGTTCAAATATTATCGGAATAATGCTGCCGGATGCTGCAGTCCGTATAATTGGAGTTTTAGATTTGATTGCACTTCCGTTTTTGATATACACAACTGTAATAAAAGCAAAGAAAAAATAATTTTATTTTGTCTGAGCGGCAAATCAGGTAAAGGGGTGATCATATGCAGTTAGAAAACGAATTATGTATTGTGCAAATTACAACAGACACAGTATATACTGTTCAATCCTCTGATAATAAGCATTATGATTTGGAGTTAAATCCTGAAAAATATACTCATAGCGATTTCTATAAAACATTTTCTATCCATATTGATTTGTTTTATAAGGAAATTGACATTGCGTTGGTTGGAGATTATTATTCATGCGACACCGATTGTGCTATTCTTAATGACAATATATTGACTATTATGCAAGGCAACACAATATCGCAAATTGATATAAAAAAAGAAGAATTGGTACTCCATAAAAAGTTTGAATGCTTTGGATGTACTTTGGGAATATTTCCAATATTAGATGGATTTATCGTTTGGGGAGAAATTGAAATATTACGATTAGATTTAAATTTTGATAAAGTTTGGTCTTTTTGCGGCAAGGATATTTTTGTTTCTCAATCACAAAACGCACCGTTTATGATTTGTGGGAACTCCATAAAATTATTTGATTGGGAGAATAACTATTGCGTTTTAGACTTTAACGGAAAGCTAATTAATACTAATACTAAACACCAATAAAAAACGGGAAAAAATCTGCGCCGAAATCCTATATATTCGAGATTGTCGGCTTGATTTTTTCCAAATTTTAAATGGTGTTTAGTATAAATTTACAGCATCTTCATTCCCGGATCATGTTCAAAACCTGCAAACGAGCGTACCTCTAAAAAAGCCATACTTTCTATAACAGAGAGTATGACTAAGGAAACGCTGACGCTTCGCTTTAATCAGCGTTTTCCTAAAATTATCATATCTGCGATTTAAGTTTATGATCAGCCGACTTTTGTTTTCTAAGAAGTATCAGAAAATAAACACCGCACAAAATTATCTGCACAATGGAAAAAGCAGGCGTTGCAAGACCTATGTGAAACAGCGATACTTCGGCTCGTTTACTCATAAGCCACGATATCATAAGGCTTATAGTGAAAGAGTGCATAAAAGCGTTCTGCGCGCCGTCCTTGTCGCCCCGTCCGAAGCGTATGGCGGTGACTGTAACTCCGCCTATGCTTGCCATTGCGTTGAGAGCATTGGTCACAAGCACAAAGGGCAGGGCGAGATTTACCGCTCCGAGAGCCTGTATTCCTGCGCCGTTGCCCACGAAAATTCCGTCCACTACCGAGAACAGAAATACACAAGCGTTTGCAAGAATTGCAGGTGCAACATTTTTAAAGATTATTTTGTTTCTTGACGTTTCCATACTTTTTAATATACTTCCTTTCCAAAATAAAAAAGCCCGGTTATCTTTTACAATAACCGGGCTCACCCGACATCTTCCGCTCGACTTGACCATTGCGATGATCAGTCCTCCGATGACAATTTGTTTATTTCTTCTTCTAAAATTCCAATGTGCTTCTGCGTTATTTCCAACAAGCGGCTGCGTTCTTCTTCGTCCAGACGTTCAAAGGAGCGTTCCTCCGCCTGCACAAGAGGAACAAGCTTTTCTCTGACAAGTTCATCTCCGATTTCCGTAAAACGAACCTGCTTGTTTTTGCGGTTGTTTGGCGTTGCTTCAAGAGTGATAATACCCTTTTCCTCCAGCGCTTTAAGTGCAGAGTTTATTGTCTGCGGCGCATAAAACCACGATTCGCAAAGTTCCCTTTGAGTGCAGGGATAACCATGCTCATACAGCGAATATATCAGCCAAAAAGCAGCGTCCGATAATCCCACGGATTTTGCGTAGTTATGGTAAATAACGTTCATTTTCTTGTGGGCTTGATTAAACGCAGTAAGCACAAATACGGTCGGCATTTCCATATTCTCACCTCTTTTATC
>JBJEQS010000239.1:0-9456 GCA_051881875.1 Oscillospiraceae bacterium | reverse complement strand
CAAACTTTTTCCAAAAAAAGTTTGGGCGGCTTTCAGCCGCCTGATGAAATTTCCAATAAGCAACAACAGGCGACCAATGGTCGCCCCTACAAAAGATAAGAAAATTCCCTTGTTTTTCAGCTTAAATTTTTTCTGTCGAACTCACGTTATACTGGTATATGGTTATTTGTCAGGTAAGTTCATATTATTGACTACCACAAAGAAAAATATTGACTAAAAACCGGAGGCGGCAACTTGCCGCTATGTATTTACAGGAATTGCTCAGTGAGTATAATCATAATAGTCCCCGGGATTCCCATTATAAGTGACAGCATGGTATTAAAAAAATTCAGCTCCGTAAAAATCCCTATCTTTTCACCATAGCAACTTATAAGCATAAGACTGCCGCCGCCTGTAATCATTCCGAATAATGCCGAAAATACAGGATGCTTCCTCCTTGAATAATATACAAGCATTATAACTCCGGCAATGCACCATATAAGAGTAAATATAATATCAGCATTCATTTTATACAAATTCCTCCCGAATTACATAAGAATATATCCCAACGCAAGCAAAAGCTTCAAATCTGCCCCTTCTCTTGCAAGTATTATTATCATTATAATAATTATTATTTTTTCGCTGTCAACACTTCCCTTTTTTATCCCAAGACTTTCAAATATGCCGGAAAGTCCTCCGGTACTATTATTTGTCTGATTTTTCTGATTATCATTATTCTCAACAAGATTGTTTTCTTCAGTTTCACTGCAAACTTCAGTATTTTTTTCAGCAGTCCGTTTATGCATTTCCTTTGCATTGCGGACTGCTTCACGTTTCATATTATAAAAATTCTGCCTGTTATATGCTGTCATCAAACACACCGCCCGTAATTATCAAAGCATTTTATCCAAATCCTTCAGCATACCGCTTTCTTTAAGTGTTTCAAACATACTGAAAAGTTTCATAAATTTCAGAGCCTTATCAGCCCTTTCCTGTTTTTCCTTGCTGAGATGAAGCCTTAATGCTTTGATAAGCTCAGTATTCTTATCCGTTTTTGCCGCCGACATCATTTCCTGTATTTTAAAAATCATACCAATATCAAAACCGGCAGAAGCATTATTATTTGCTGATTCCTGTGAACTGTTATTTCCCTGACTGCCGTTATCATCCGAGGATACGGAAAGCATATCCGCAAGCTCTTTAATCTGCTTCATGCTTTCCTCATCGGATAACATTTCCTGTATCTTTCCCATTATATCATCCATAAAAATACTCTTCCGTTCTTAATAGTAAGCTTATTTTCCGCCTGTTATTTTTCTGTAAAGTTCCTGTGCCTGTGGTGTTGTCATAATTTTTTCAGCAAGTTTCGGATTATTCATAACCTGTCTGAATTTATTCGATTCTTCATTATTCATATTATTAAGCACCTCATCAAACTGTCCCTTTTCAAGCTGACTTCTTAAAACATCCGCCGGAACATTTATCTTTGTGCTTACCACCTTGAGCAATGCTTCCAGATTATTCTGATTTATCTTCGGATTCATCGGAATATATCTCCCCTTTCAAAATAATAATTTTATCCTGCTGTTTAATTCTATGCCTGATTTTCTTAATTTATTAAGCAATATTATTTTTTTATTGTAATTAATTAAAATTTATGATATAATCATTATATACAGACTTTTTACAGGAGGTTTTTATGAGAATTATTGTAATGTCTGATTCCCACGGTGATTACTTCGCTGTTGAGGAAATCATTCAGAGAAATCTTTCTGCTGATATGTTCATACATCTGGGCGATGGTGAAAGAGAACTTGATAAGATTGTTGTAAAATATCCGTATCTCAATATTTATCATGTAAAAGGCAACTGTGACTGCGGCAGTTTCAGCCCCGATATTCTTAATCTGAACCTTGAATACGGGCATAAGCTTATAGCTGTTCATGGTCATAATCATGCTGTAAAATATGACCGTTCTCTTGAAATATTAAAGAAAGCTGCAAAAAATAACAATTCAGATATTATATTATATGGACATACTCATGCAAGAGATTCACGATATGATGACGGCATATTCATTTTAAATCCCGGGAGTGCATCATGTCCCCGTGACGGAAACAAGCCATCATTTGCATTGATTGACATAACTCCGAAAGGCATTGTTACAAACATTGCTGACCTGCGTTAAAAGCACTCTCTTATATATTATATGACAGAATTCCAAATCGGTTCATTGCAAAAATGACATAAGGAGGTTTATTTCTCAATGAAGAAAAATTCAACTGCCAAGGCTTCACCCCTTGAGAAAAAAAACAAGGAGAAATATTTACAGGCATTCTTCTTTTCGTTCATAGCATTTGCTATTGTACTTGTTCCGCTTACAATATATACAGGCGGATATTTTATATACTACGGCGATTTCAATTCACAACAGCTGCCGTTTTACTATCATGCACATGAAATGCTTCAGAATGGCAATCTTTTCTGGGACTGGGGTACAGACCTCGGTGCTAATTTCATAGGCTCATACTCGTTCTATCTGCTTTTCAGTCCGTTCTTTCTTATAACTCTGCTGCTGAAACAGAACTGGGTTATGTATGCAATGCCCATACTGCTGTGCCTTAAATATTCAGCAGCCGCAGTAACCGCATATGCATACATAAGAAAATTTGTAAAAAATACTGACTGTGCATTAATCGGCAGTATGCTCTATGCATTTTCCGGCTTCCAGTCATATAATGTGTTCTTTAACCACTTCCATGATGTAACTGCATTCTTTCCATTGCTGCTCTGTGCCCTTGAGGACAGAATAAACAAGGACAGACGAGGAGTATTCGCCCTTGCTGTCGCATTTATGGCAATACTCAACTATTTCTTTTTCACAGGACAGGTTGCATTCGTCCTCATATACCTCATATTAAGATGTTCATGCGATGATTTCAAAATAAATGCAAAAAAATATGGTGCTGTTGTAATCGAAGCATTAATCGGCGGTATGCTTGCCAGCGTTGTTCTCATACCTTCCGCACTTGCAATAATTGATAATGACCGTGTTGCAAACGGACTTTATGGTCTTGATATGGTTGCATACGATGACCGTACAAGAGTATTACGCATTATACAGAGTTTCTTTATGATTCCTGACGCTCCTGCACGTCCGAATCTCTTTGACAGCGACAGCGGAAAATGGGCGTCAATCGCCGGTTATCTCCCATTATTCTCAATGGCTGGCGTAATCGCATTCATGAACAAAAATCGTGGACACTGGGCTTCAAAGATAATTACAATCTGTACTGTATGTGCTTTAATTCCAATACTTAACTCAATGTTCTATCTCTTTAACGGTTCATACTATGCAAGATGGTACTATATGCCGATACTCATAATGGCTATGATGACTGCAAATGTTCTTGAAGATGAAGAAGCGGATATGAAATCAGGTCTTAAAGTCTGCACATACTTCCTTGCCGCATTCGCTGTAATTTCACTTATACCGGTATATGAAGACGGCGAAGTAAAATGGTTCAGTTTCCCGAAAAACCCGATATATTTCTATATAACTCTTGCAGTAAGCGTTGTATGCCTTATCTGTGCTTATCATATCTCAGGTCTTAAAAACAGCAAAAAGCCATTCCTGAAAAAATCTGTCATTGCAACTGTTACAGCCTGTTATATGTGTACAGCCACAATAGTATATTATGGTGTATCAATAGGGCCTTATCCTAAGGAATATATAAACAACTCATTCAATGCTGAAGAATTTAATCTCACAATTCCTGCAACTCCATCTGCTGAAACTGAAATTGTAAAAGAAGAAACAGAAAATATTGATACTGTCACCGTATCCGAAAATGAATTTTACAGAATTGATGTGAGTGAGGATTATGAAAACTTCCCTATGTTCTGGGGATACTCAACAATACAGACATTCCACAGCATAGTTCCGGCATCAATAATGGATTTCTACAGCAATATAGGTGTTGAAAGAGATGTTTCCTCCAAACCATCTGCTGATTTATATACACTCAGAGGACTTTTCTCTGTAAAATACCGCTTCAATTTCAATGATGGTGCTGTCGGAAGCACTGAAAGCGAAGTCGAGGGATTTGAATACATCAAGTCGCAGAATAATTTTGATATTTATGAGAATAAGTATTTTGTACCTATGGGCTTTACATATAATTACTATATGACTGAATCCGATGTTAAAGACTTTGATGATTCCAAAAAGGAAAAACTCCTTATAAAATCAATTATCCTCGAAGATGAATATGCCGCCGAAAATGCAGATGCTCTCGGACTTGAAAAGCTTTCCGATACTGAAATGGATTTGGAGAAATATGCCGAGGAATGTGCAAACCGTACTGCTTCATCATGCTACAGCTTTGAATATGACTCTAAAGGATTTACTGCAAAGAATAATCTTGAAAGTGAAAATCTTGTATTTTTCAGCGTACCTTATGACAAGGGCTGGTCTGCCACTGTAAACGGTGTTTCCGCTGAAATAATAAAGACTAATTTCGGATTTATGGCTGTAAAGGGTGAAACCGGCGAGAATATCATCAAATTCACATATGTTCCGTATGGTCTTAAACTCGGTATAATAATATCAGCCGCAGGACTTGTTTTCTTTATAGTATACCTTATCTTATCAGCTTCAATGGCTAAAAAAGCTGCAAAAATGCCTGAGCCTTACTATACTCCTGAGGAAATAGGCGAAGCTCCCAAGCCGCCAAAGAAGCATAAGAAAAAGACAACTGCTTCAGATGCAAAAAAACGTGCAAAATCTGAAAAGCAGAAAATCAAAAAGAAATCCATTGAAAGAAAAAATAATGATGAATTCGATGAAGAACCTGTTGAAACAACTCCGGAAGAAATCAGTATCAATGAAGAAAACAAGGAAGAAATTGAAAGATTTATGAAAGGTTATACAAGTGTCATAAATATAAAGAAATCTGCTGAAGATTTCAAAAACAGCAAGCTTTTTGAGGACATCAGCAATGACACTGAAAATACATCTGATTCAGATGAAAATAAGGAGGATTAACAAATGCATCTTTTGGAAGAATGTATCAGTTCAGAGGAAAAATTCAGCGGCAGAGTTTTCAAAGTCAGACTTGATAAGGTAAAACTCGAAAATGGCAAGACCGCATCTCGTGAAGTAGTCCATCATAACGGAGGCGTATGCATACTCCCTCTTACCACTGAAAATGAGGTTATCTTTGTAAAACAGTTCAGATATCCTTACATGGAAACCGTTCTCGAACTCCCTGCCGGAAAGCTTGAAATCGGTGAAGACCATGCCGAAGCCGGAAAGCGTGAACTTCTTGAGGAAACAGGCTGTACCTGCAAAAAATATACGTTTCTCGGAAAGCTTTATCCAAGTCCGGGATATGTGGACGAGATTATATACCTCTATCTTGCTGAGGATTTGGAATATAAGGAACAAAGCCTTGATGAAGACGAATTCCTTGATATAGTCAAAATCCCCTTTGACAAGGCAATTGAAATGGTTATGGCAAATGAAATTCCCGATTCAAAATCTCAGGTATGCCTTTTCAAAACATATATGATGAAAGGAAAAAAGGGCAGTATTGATTAACCGCCCCGAAAAAATTATAATTCACTGTCCGCTTCTGATACAGCAATATACTTATTATATGCATCAAGAATTTCATTTTCAACGATTTCCCTTGCCTGCGGTGAAATGGGATGGACAATATCCCTGAATATCCCGCTTTCATCTTTTCTGCTCGGCATTGCCACGAAAAGACGCTCATCTCCGTTTACAATCTTTATGTCATGTATCGCTATCATATCATCAAGCGTAATTGATATTACAGCTCTTAAACGTCCCTCGGTTATAATTTTTCGGATTTTAATATCTGTTATTTCCATATTGACCTCCTGTTCATCTGTCTTTTTTAAAGATGAAATTTTATTTGCAAGAGTATTATTGACTATTGCGGATAAAATATACAATAACACTTTATAGATTGGAATGATTTTTTTGGATAAAAATATTCTTAACGGCAAAAAACATATTCATTTTATCGGCATAGGCGGCTCAGGTATGTATCCGCTTGCCCAGATACTTCATTCACAGGGTTATTATCTCACAGGTTCAGACAACAATGAAACCGAAACCCTTGACGCTGTTAGAAAAATGGGAATACCTGTACAGCTCGGACAGCGTGCCGAAAATATTGAAGGTGCTGACCTTATCGTCCATACTGCCGCTATCATGGCTGACAATCCCGAACTTATAGCCGCAAAGGCAAGCGGTGTTCCCGTACTCGAAAGAAGCGAACTTCTTGGAATTGTTACAAGCTGGTATAACAATGCAATATGCGTTTCAGGTACTCATGGCAAAACCACCACAACTTCAATGATTACCCAGATTTTATACACTCAGGGACTTGATTTCTCCGCATTCATAGGCGGAAAATTACCATGCATAAACGGAAGCGGTCTTGCCGGCAAAGGCGATACAATGGTATGCGAAGCCTGTGAATTCGTTGATACATTCCTTAAATTATATCCCGATGTAGCAGTTGTTCTCAATATTGATGCTGACCATCTCGATTATTTCGGAACTCTTGACAATATCATAAAATCATTCACTAAATTCATATCACTCGCCACAAAGGCAATAATCATAAATGCTGATGATGCAAATACTGTTGACGCTGTAAAACGTGCTGAAGATATGGGAATGTTAAAGGACAGGAAAATTATACTTTTCGGCAATTCTGAATACTGCGAATACTATCCTGCAAATATTCAGAAAATCAATGGTATCCAGACAAAATATACCCTTATGCATGACCGTAAACCGCTTGCGGAGATTACCCTCAATGTTCCCGGTGAACACAATATTCTTAACTCCGTAGCCGCTGCCGCTGCCGCACATTATGCCGGTGCTGATGCAGAATCAATACAAAAAGGTCTTTCAGATTTCAGAGGTGCTAAAAGACGCTTTGAGATTATCGCAAAGGAAAAGGGCATTACTATCGCTGATGACTATGCTCATCACCCTGCCGAATTAACCGTAACTCTTGAAGCCGCCATGCAGATGGGTTACAGAAAGGTATGGGCTGTATTCCAGCCGTTCACATATTCAAGAACTTCCATTCTCCTTGATGATTTCGCAAAGGCTCTTTCAATCCCTGACGTCGCTGTACTCACCGATATTATGGGTTCAAGAGAAAAGAACACATATGATATATATGCAACAGACCTTGCCGCAAAAATTGAAAACTGTGTCTGCTTTGAACAGAATAAAATTGAAACTCCGGAGAGAAAACAGCAGAATTTTGAACAGGTATGCGATTATATATGCGAAAATGCCTGTGACGGTGACCTAGTTATAACTCTCGGCTGTGGTGATGTATACAAAGTTGCAAAGATGATTGCAAAAAAACTTGCCGATAAATAATAACAGGAGAATTCATAATAATATGCTTAATCAAAAAGAAAACGAAATTCTGGATTTTATAATAAAATGCACTGATACAGGCATTATGCCTACTGTCAGGGATATATGTGCTGAATTCGGCTATAACTCAACCTCAACCGCAAACAAGTATATCAATACTCTCTGTGAAAAGGGATATATTGAAAAAAATCCAAATCATAAAAGAAATATAAAATTAAAAGGACATAAGCTTGTATGTGTTCCGCTGGTTGATATTAAAAATTATACTCCGGATTTTCTTGACAGCGAGAATATATCTGAATATATAAGCTGGACTCCCGACTGTAAATATGATTATCCCCTGTTTGCATTCAGGGTTTCCGAAGCATATGACGATATTATCGGCATGAATGATATAGTAATAGCCGAAAAAACATTCCATGACGGCAGAAAATATTATCTTGAAGAAAATATGAATTCACTTCATATAACAAAAAAGCATAGTCTTAAATGTATCGGCAGAATTATTTCTGTTATTAAATATCTGTAAAAACAACAAGAGGGAGATTTCCTCTTATAGAAAATAAAGATTGATAAGTAAAAATAAAAGGAGATGCAGATAAATTGGATATTCAGATTATAACAGCCCCTCTTATAGGCGGCGTTATCGGACTTTTGACAAATGGTCTTGCAATAAAAATGATGTTCAAACCGCTGAAGCCTGTATACATAGGCAAATTCAGACTTCCTTTCACTCCGGGTATAATCCCTAAGGAAAAAGAACGTATTGCTAAGGCGGTAGGTCGTGCTGTAGGAAATAATATCCTTGATAATGACACAATAAAAAATACTCTGCTTTCTGAAAATATCCATGAAAAACTTATAGAAAAAATCACCGAGATAATTGATGAGTATAAGTCTTCCGAATCAACCATCGGCGAATTTCTTGATGAAAAAAAATATCTTGAGCCGGCTGATAAACTTGAACAGGAATGTTCAGAAAAGATTGCTGAACACATCAGAAAAAAACTTGTTGAAGCAGATATTGGAAATGTTCTTGTTGAAACCGCTTTTAATGATATTTCCACAAAACTCAACCCTATGATTATGGCACTTGCAGGCAATGCAATCAATTCCGCAAAAACATCTGTTGCAGAGAAAATCAATGAAATGGCTGATGAAAAAGCAGGCGTCATGATAAGCGAATATATATCCCATGAATATGAAGCAATAAAAGAACGTCCAATCGGTGAAACTGTTTCAGCGATTGATGAAAAATATCCTGATATAAAAAATAAGATATGGGATATATACTGCGAATTTGTTGAGAAAAAATCAACGAGTCTGCTTCAGACATTCAATGTAGCAGAAGTTGTTGAGCAAAAAATAATTGACTATGATTTGGAATCACTTGAAAAGCTTATCCTTTCCATAATAGATAAGGAACTCCATGCCATTATATACCTAGGAGGTATTTTAGGCGTTATAATGGGATTTCTCAATCTGCTTTTCTAAGCGGCAGCGGCGAGTCGCCGCCTCCGGTTCGTTGCAAGCCGCTTTCAGCGGCTTAGTTTTCGATTATCACTTTATTTACCGGCTCGACCGCATTGGTAAATTCCGCATTGTTTACCAGTAACACAAAATAATAAATTGTATGTTATCCATATGGTCGGGTAGGTAAAAAAATTTCAATATTAATAAAAGCAACGAAATTGCCGGCGGCGGCTCGCCGCAAGTTTTGGTCAAGCTTTTTGCGGCAAGTTGCCGCCTCTGGTTTTTAGTGTTCGCCTTATCCAAGCGGTCGGGTAGTATAAAAAATGTACCAATAGAGCAAAGTGGCGAAACCAAAAGTTTTTGCCCAGCTTTTGCGGCAAGTTGCCGCCTTCGGTTTTGAGCATTATATTTATTTTGCGGTCGAGTAATAAGAAAAAAAGTATAAGTAAATAAAGCAACGAAACCAAAAGTTTTTGCCCAGCTTTTTTCAAAAAGCTGGTGGGGTCAAGGTGCAAAGCCCTTGTCGCCGTCCGCAGACGGCGAAACTCCACAGGGGTGTGGGGACA
>JBJEQS010000238.1:0-9491 GCA_051881875.1 Oscillospiraceae bacterium | reverse complement strand
AAAAAGTTTTTTGTCAAACTTTTTCCAAAAAAAGTTTGTGCGAACGCAGTTCGCAAAACAGAAACAATAAAATTACCAGTAAACCATAACGGGCTACCAATGGTCGCCCTTACAAAAATAATCCATCGAACTCACGTTATATTATCCACATTCTGCCGTAATTCTTTCAGCAATTTTTTTTAATATCGGCGATGCAGATACATTTCCATATCCGCCGTTTTCAATGAATACTGTTACTGCATACTGCGGATTATCGGACGGAAAATATCCGCTTACCCATGCATGACATAATTCAATGCCGTTTTCATCATATATACCCGTCTGTGCAGTTGAGGTCTTGGCGGATATGGCTATTTTTTCTGAATATGCGTTTGATGTGATGACATTAACTACCGCTGAAGTCATAAATTCACGAAGCTTAATGGCGGTTTTCTCCGACATTATACGGTTAATAACAGGTTTATTGCTGTTTTCAATAGTTGAACCGTCATAGGTTATGCCGTTTATAAGCCTTGCTGACGGCATATTTCCATTGTTTGCAATTGCTGATATGAATTGAGTTACCTGAATGGGATTGACAAGTAATTCACCCTGTCCGAATGAGAAGTTAGCCTTTTCGGCAGGGATATTGAGTGACTGAACATCAGGAAGATTTCCGGCACTGGTATATAGCTTGTCAGCAAGACGTATTTCAGAGCCAAATCCGGACAGTGTCGCTGTATCAAGCAGATTTTCGGCTGATAATTTTTTTCCGAGTTCTATAAAATAAGTATTGCATGAATTTGCAATTGCTGATTTCATATCCTGCAAGCCATGACCGTCATGCTTATGACAGTTAAAAATTTTTCCGTTTATATCAATATGTCCTGTACATTCATATGTGAAATTATCGGAAATGCCGTTTTCCATTGCACACTGACATATAAGCAGCTTGAATACCGAACCTGCATTATATGAGCAGAGCAGACGATTAAGAAGCGGTGAATTTTCATCATCAACAGAATCAGCAAGCTTATATACACTGTATGACGGACGGCTTAAAGCGGCTTTTATATCGCCTGTCTTAATGTCCATGACCACAACAGCACCTTTTTCGATATTTTCGGAACATTCCTCGCATATACGCTGTATATCCGTATCAATAGTTGTTACAACACCGGCATTTATATCATCAGCATAGTGCACTTCCTTTTCTATGCCCTGAAGAACATTTCCGTTTCCGTCTACTTTATATGTTACAGATGATGACGAGGCAGATGAACGCAGAAATGTATCATATGACAGTTCAATGCCGCATACACCTTTTCCGTCAGAGGTATATCCGATAATATGACAGGCAGTCTGATTTTCAGCGTATCTTATCGGTACAGTAAAAGGAGTTATGCAGTCTGATTTAAAATTATCGGTATCTGTATTGCATATGAACGGTTTGCCATAGCTTATTTTTTTATAGAATTCATCAATATCATCGGTTACATGGGGGAGTATCTCTTTTACAGCCTCGGAATCGGGTATCAATGCACATACATACTGACAGTCGTTATTTATAAGCGTTTTCAGATTGCAGTCATATATTATTCCGTTCTGTATGCCTGTTTCAAGGGTATATGAACCCTGATTTTTCGCAGTGCTGATGTATTCATCAGAGGTTATTACCGAAAAAATATGCATATAAAGTACAGATGCGATAATTCCGAAAGCTATTGCCACAACAGAGAGTCTTTTGAATATCATAAAAAATCACCTCGCCTTATTATTGGCGGAATAAAGTATTTTTATGAAAAAATTTTTTCTTATAATAGTCATTTTATTGACAAATTTCCAAGTGTAATATATAATTAAAGTATTGTATTAACGTTAATTCGATAGATTGCCCGTTGTGGTTTGCTGAAAATTTTTTGTTATGTTCTGCGAACTTCGTTCGCACAAACTTTTTTCGGAAAAAGTTTGACAAAAAACTTTTTTGAACGCCATTTAGGGCGGGGGCTCTGCCCCACACCCCCGTTTCGCTGTAAACAGCGACCAAAGGCTCTGCCTTTGGAAACCGCAAGCTTTTGAAAAAGCTTGACCAAAACTTTTTATTTTTGTCTATCGAAAACAATTAGGAGGATTATATTTTATGGCAGAACTCATAAGCGGAAAAGTTGTTTCGGCAAAGGTCAAGGACGAGGTAAGAAAGGAAACTGAAATACTCGCTGAAAAAGGTATTAAGGCAGGTCTTGCGGTTGTAATCGTGGGAAATAATCCTGCATCAAGAGTTTATGTAAATTCAAAGAAAAAAGCCTGTGAGGAGGTCGGATTTGCTTCATATGAATATGCACTCCCCGAAGAAACCACTCAGCAGGAATTACTCGATTTGGTTGATGTTCTGAACAATGATAAGAAAGTAAACGGAATACTTGTGCAGCTTCCATTGCCGAAGCAGATTGATGAAAATGCGATTATAAATGCAATATCCGCTGAAAAAGATGTTGACGCTTTTCATCCGTTTAATGTCGGAAAGATAATGATAGGAGATTTCGCATTTTTACCATGTACGCCAGCTGGAGTTATGGAACTGATAGACAGCACAGGCGTTGAAATAGCCGGAAAATCATGCGTTGTAATCGGAAGAAGCAACATAGTCGGCAAGCCTATGGCAATGCTTCTGCTCCACAGAAGCGGTACGGTTACAATATGTCATTCAAAGACAAAAAATCTTGCTGAAATATGCAGAAATGCCGATATACTCGTTGCAGCAGTAGGAAAGGCAAATTTTGTGACAGCGGATATGGTCAAGGACGGTGCAGTTGTAATAGACGTTGGAATGAATCGTCTTGAAAACGGAAAACTCTGCGGAGATGTTGATTTCGAGGCAGTTGAAAAGAAAGCGTCATTCATAACACCTGTACCCGGGGGCGTTGGTCCTATGACAATAGCAATGCTTATGAAAAATACTCTTACAGCGGCAAAGGCTCAGAACGGCATTATATAGTAAAAAGGATTGGAATAATCTTTGCAGTAATGACATCGGGCATACGCTGCTCGGTGTCATTTTTGTTTATTTTATATACTTGTAACTTATTTAATTAAGTGATATAATAAATATGTATGGTATAAGAACAAAAATTGAGAGGGGAAGTTTATGAGAGAATTTTTCAGTAATATATGGACGAAACGAGCTGTATCATTATTCAGTCTTTTGTATGGAATACTGCTTGGAATGATTTCATATATGTCATTTTTCTATAATGTTCAGATTGAAAACAGTACATCATTTATCGTTATGTCATCAATAACAGCAGTATTTTTCCTTGTTATGATGATATATACCAGAAAACAGCTTATTACAAGAATTGTAAGTATAGCTGCACTGCCGCTGTTTCTTCCGGTTCTGCTTTTTTATTTCGGAGAATGGATTTTCATTGTTCCGTTTGCAGTGGTAATAATTATAATGTTTTTCGTATCCGGTGCGGGAGAAGCGACAAAAACTATACTTGGCACATTGTTTTTGCTGCTTTATGTAATCGGTGCGGTAGCATATTTCCTTGCAACAACATTCCTCGGCACAAGAACTCAGGACGTTGTAATACAGGTTGCGGAATCTGATTCAAAATTGTACAGAAGCTATGTTGTGGATACCATAGACAGTTCAACAGGCGGTACAAAGATATATGTTGAACCGAATGACAGAGATAAGAATTTCAAGTATATGCGTTTTATAGCCAAGGGATATAAAAAGCTTGTATATAACGACAGAAACCATTACAACATATCAATGGAATGGGATACAGTGGCACAGGATGAACTTTCAAACATATCAGACGATGTAAAGATGGATATAAGTGCCGACAGAATAGAATTCCTTCAGCAGAACGGAATAATTTCATGGACAGAAGAACAGGTAAATACTTTAAAGGCATTCTGTCTTAAAGATGAGTCAAACAAAATAAGCTATGTTGATGGATACGGTCTTGTATTCAGCAGTGAAATAAGCAATGCTGCCGCTGAGATTCTTGGACTGAAAAGAGAAACAATCAAGGAAACCACTCAGGAACAGGAAACAATTGTAAAATATACTTGCTATTATACGCTTGGACTTTCAACAATGCAGCGTCAGATTTTCGGTATGACTGATGAAGGCGATTGCGACCTTGATGCAGACCAGATTGACCATATTATAAATGTTGCCGTAATGCCGCTTAATTCTGAACAGCGTCAGGGTATCTACGACAGAATGACAAATGGCGGCACTGCCCGTTACTATGCTGAATGTGACAAGTATCCTGAGGGTGCGGTTGAATTTAACTTTGAGGATATTGATGCAGAAGAAGCAAAGAAGCTTGGTCTTGAGGTGGATACTGAGGAAACTGTAAGGACAATTGATGTTGTTACCGAAAAGGAAATAACATACTATCCGCTTGTGCTGTCCTCTGAAATACTTAGTTCAATCGGTATGGATGAAGAAGGAGATGTTCTTTATATAACAGCTTATGATAATGATGGAAATATCGTTGAAAATTCAAACGGTGAAAAGCTGGACAGAATGCTTTATTTCAGATATGATGAAGCAGTTATGAACAGATGGTTTGCCAAGGATAAGCGTGAATTTGAATTCAACTGATAAATATATGCTGAGCAGGAGTGAAGGAAATTCATTCCTGCGTTTTATTACACAATTATGTTATGGATAATGATTATAAATCAATTATTTTTAATGATTTTTTATAAAAACATTGACAATACAGCCGTTTTTGATATATAATAGTTTTAAGTTATGAATTTTACCAATTGATTGTTCGGAATGGAAATTCATATATTTTCTTAATGAATATGGCTGTACCGTCAACTATTCACCTATTAATCTTTTTAATATAGTTTGTCTGTATAATCCGGACAGTACACGAAACAGCCTTCGTCATATAAGACGGAGGCATTTTAAATATTATATTTGGAGGCATAAATTTATGATTACAAAACAGGAACAGCAGATGCTTGACCGTACCAAACAGGTTCTTTCCCCAAATTCCCAGATTATATCTCACACATATTTCAGCAATGAAGCAACAAAGGAAACAGGCGTTGACATTCTTTTTGCAAAGAACAGCCCTAATACCCGTCTTCTCACCTGCACAACACTCGGCCTTATCAATTACGATATAGGATTTAAAAACGGTGACAAGGATATAAGAATTGAGCTTGTCGGAGTTTCAATGATTAAGGGCGACCTTGAATCAGCAGACCTTATTGCAAGAATTCTCAGCACAGCCGCCTTCGGAATTATGGAAAATAAATTCAACTGCGGTCTTGGTACAGTATTCCAGAATATTCTTGAAGGTTATCTTCCAGGAGAGGATATGAAGCATCTTGTTTTCATAAATCCTCCTCCGTTCTGGAAAGAAAGATTCGGTACTATCGAGCTTGAGGATTTTACACTTACATGGCTCTTTGCACAGCCTGTATCAGATGCTGAACTCAATTATCTGAAAGAAAAGGGACTTAAAGCACTTCTTGATTTATTTGTTGAGAAAAATATAAATGCTTTTGACCTCAACAGAAAATCTATATTATAATTTTTATTTTGCAAGGAGATTTTTTTGATATGAAATGGCATGGATTAAACGAATTAAGAGAAATGTATCTCTCTTTCTTTGAAAGCAAAAATCATACAAGAATGGCAAGTGCTTCACTTGTTCCGCAGGGTGACAACAGCCTTCTGCTTATAAATTCAGGTATGGCACCGCTAAAGAAATTCTTTCTCGGTCAGGCTGTGCCGCCTAATACAAAGGTTACTACCTGTCAGAAATGTATCAGAACCCCTGATATTGAACGTGTAGGCAAGACTGCAAGACATGGTACATATTTTGAAATGCTTGGCAACTTCTCATTCGGAGATTATTTCAAGAAAGATGCTATCAAATGGGCATGGGAATTCCTTACGGAAACTCTTGAAATTCCGGCTGACAGACTTTGGATAACTATATTTGAAAGCGATGATGAAGCTGAACAGATTTGGATGAATGAAGTAGGTATCCCAAAGGAACGCATAATCCGTCTTGGCAAGGCTGATAATTTCTGGGAACATGGTTCAGGTCCATGCGGTCCATGCTCTGAAATTCATTTTGACAGAGGAGAAAGCTATGGTCCGTTTGAAAGCTTTGAACAGGCAAGCGACTGTGACAGAGTTATTGAAATATGGAATCTTGTATTCAGCCAGTTCGACAGTGACGGCAATGGCAATTATACTGAAATGAAGAACAAGAACATTGATACGGGTATGGGACTTGAAAGACTTGCCTGTGCAATACAGGGTGTTGACAACCTCTTTGAAGTTGATACTGTTCAGAATATTATGAAGCATATTTGTCAGATTTCAAATACAGAATACAAGAAAGATGAAAAAACAGATATTTCTCTGCGTGTAATCACTGACCATATCAGAAGCACAGTATTCATGGTTGGTGACGGAGTTATGCCGTCAAATGCGGGCAGAGGATATGTTCTCCGCAGACTTTTAAGACGTGCGGCACGTCATGGCAGATTAATCGGAATTAACAAGCCTTTCCTCTGTGAAGTAGCTGATACTGTTATTGATGAAAATAAAAATGCGTATCCTGAACTTGAGGAAAAGAGAAATTACATAAAGAAGATTATATCAGTTGAGGAAGAAAATTTTGCAAAAACCGTTGACAAGGGTATGGAACTGCTTACAAGTCTTATTGATAAGCTTTCAGCAGAGGGCAGAACAGTTCTTTCCGGTGATGACGCATTCAGACTAAGCGATACATACGGCTTCCCGATTGACCTTACTGTTGAGATATTGCAGGAAAAGGGCATGGAAGCTGATATGCAGAGATTTGAGGAATGTGTAAACATTCAGAAGAAAACTGCAAGAGATGACCACAATGCAAAGGCAGGTTCATCATGGGCAGATGACAGCATAAAGGTTGATGCTCCGGCTACTGTATTCAAGGGATATACAAGCTATGAGGAGGAAAATGTTGAAGTTCAGGCTGTATTCAAGGACGGCAAAGAGGTTGAAAGCGTTTCAGAGGGTGATGACGCTGTAATCATACTCCAGAGAACTCCATTCTATGCCGAAAGCGGCGGTCAGGTAGGCGATACAGGACTTATTACTATCGGTGAGAGCAGAGCATTTGTATTCGATACAAAGAAATCTGACGGACATTTTCTGCATTTTGCAACAGTTGAACAGGGAAGTATTTCAAAAGGTGACAAGGTTACTGCAAAGATTGATGAGAAGAGAAGACGCAGCATTATGAGAAATCATACAGCGGCACATCTTTTGCAGGCAGCACTCCGTGAGGTACTCGGTGACCATGTTCATCAGGCAGGACAACTTGTAAATGCTGAAAGATGCAGATTTGACTTCTCACATTTCAGTGCAGTTACAGCTGAGGAACTTCAGAAAATTGAAAATATTGTAAATGAAAAGATACTCACAGACCGTATCGTTGATATGCAGGAAATGCCTATTGAAGAAGCAAGAAAACTCGGAGCAATGGCACTTTTCGGTGAGAAATACGGTGATGTTGTACGAGTAATCACAATTCCGGATTTCAATGGTGACGGAAAGGCATTTTCAATTGAATTCTGCGGCGGTACTCATGTTTACAATACCTCTGAAATAGGTCTTTTCAAGATTGTATCAGAAAGCTCGGTTGCATCGGGTGTAAGACGTATTGAATCCGTTACAGGTGCAGGAGTTCTTGAATATGCTGATGAATACAAGAGCATAGTTATGAATTCAGCAAAGGCATTGAAGCTTGCAAATCCTATGGAGGTTGCCGCAAAGTGTGAGGCTATGAGTGCTGAAATAAAGGAACTCGAAAAGCAGATTGAAAAACTCAATCAGCAGATTGCAGATTCCAAGACAGGCGATATGTTTGAAAAGGCTGTTGATATAGACGGTCTTATGGTAGTAAGCGGAATGTTCAAGAATACAAAGGCTGATGTACTTCGTCAGATGGGCGACAAGGCAAGAGATAAATATTCAAATATCGTAGCAGTATTTGCAGGAGAATTTGAGGGAAAAGGCTCAATCTGCTGTGTATGCGGTAAAGATGCCGTTGCAAAGAAAGTTCTTGCAGGCAAGGTCGTTCAGAAAGTTGCGGCTCTTACAGGCGGCAAGGGCGGCGGCAGACCTGACAGTGCTATGGCAGGTGCAGGCGATATAAACAAGATTGATGAAGCACTTGCACAGCTTTGTGATATAGTAAAGAAATTTATCGCATAAGGAGGATATTTGAAATGGATTGTCTTTTTTGTAAAATAGTTGCCGGTGAAATACCAAGCACAAAGGTTTATGAAGATGAATATGTATACGGATTCAAGGATATAAGCCCTATCACACCGATACATTATCTTGTAATTCCAAAACAGCATATTTCAGGAGCGTCTGAAATTACAGCTGAAAATTCTGCTGTCGTTGCAAAGATATTTGAAGCAATTGCAAAAATCGCAAAGGCTGAGGGTATTGAGGACGGTTTCAGAGTAATTACAAACTGCGGAGAAAATGCAGGTCAGACCGTTCATCATCTGCATTTCCACCTCCTTGCAGGCGTTAAAATGGGCTGGGGTGCAGACGCTGTTCAGCCTGTTGAAGAATAAGCTTTTACTGGGATTGTTCATGATATGAAGGAGGTTAAAAGATGCCTGATACATATAAAATAAATATTGCAGGACTTGAGAGGGAACTTCCTCTGTGTGCTGTCAATGATAAGCTTGATATCGGAGCATTTGTAATGTTTTCAGATGTTGAAATAACAGTTAAATCCGCTGAAGAACTTCTGAAAAAAACAGGCGATTTTGATATTATCATAACCGCTGAAAGCAAGGGAATTCCGCTTGCATACGAAATGGCAAGACAAAGCGGAAAGAATTATGTTGTTGCAAGAAAATCCGTCAAGCTTTATATGAAAAATGCAATTTCCGTAAATGTCAAATCAATTACAACAGATGCAGTACAAACGCTTTATCTTGGTGAGGACAAGGCAGAAATGATTAAGGGAAAAAGGGTTCTTATTGCAGATGATGTAATCAGCACAGGCGAATCACTCAAGGCAGTTGAGGAACTTGTAAAAGCGGCAGGCGGAATTATATGCGGAAGATGTGCAGTGCTTGCAGAGGGCGATGCGGCTGACAGAGATGATATAATATTTATCCAGAAGCTTCCGCTTTTCTTTAAGTAAAGCAAAAGCCAAAACTAAAAGTTTTGCCTATCTTTTTGCGGTAAGTTGCCGTCTCCGATTTTAAGTATTTTATTATATCAAAATGGTCGGGTAGGTATAAAAAGATTTTATAAAGCAAAGTAGCGAAACTAAAAGTTTTTGCCCAGCTTTTTTCAAAAAGCTGGTGGGGTCAAGGGGCAAAGCCCTTGTCGCCGTCCGCAGACGGCGAAATTCCAAGGGGTGCGGGGGCGAAGCCCCTGCCTTTCAAGGCGTTCAAAAAAGTTTTTTGTCAAACTTTTTCCAAAAAAAGTTTGGGCGGCT
>JBJEQS010000237.1:0-9519 GCA_051881875.1 Oscillospiraceae bacterium | reverse complement strand
CCGCAAGCTTTTGAAAAAGCTTGACCAAAACTTTTATTTTTGGTTATCGAACTCATGTTAAAATATATCAGCGAACAGTTAAAAATTATGTTATTTCTATTAACAAGGAGGAATGAAAAATGAAAAAAAGAATAATAGCTTCCATATTGTCATTTGCATTTATCAGTTCAGCAGTATTATCAGACTCAATGCCATGTTTCTCCGGCGTATCTGCTGAGGATAATGCCGTTAAGTATGAGTTTGAGGACGGAAAAACAAGCGGCGGAAAAATATACAATGAAACCTGGAAAGGCAATACAGAGGAAGACGGAAGCGGTGAGGATTATGACCTTACCAATGCTTCAGGCGGCGGATTTTCATATCTCGACCAGAAAGGTACTACGGTAAGTGTTGATGTAACGGTTGAAGAAGCAGGTCTGTATGAGCTGTCAATATGTTACTGCGAACCATATGACCCGAATAAGAAAGTACAGTATCTCAATGTAAACGGTGTTAATCAGGGTGAAGTAAGTTTTCAGCATAATCTCACATTCGAGGAAATATCAGGCGGAGTTGTAATGCTTGACGAGGGTGTGAATACCATTGAACTCGGTGCATACTGGGGATATACAATGTTCGACTACCTTACAATAAAGCCGGCTGATGAAAGTCTGAAAAACCTCTCGCCAACAAGACAGCTTTCAAATAAAAATGCGTCCGATTCAACAAAGCGTCTTTACAATTATCTCTGTGACCAGTATGGAAAACATATAATTTCTGGACAGCAGGAATACTGCGGACAGCATAACTATAATCTTTATGCTGACCCAAATAACTATATAAAGGATAATGAACAGGAATTTGAATATCTGATGGACAAAACAGGAAAAATGTGTGCATTAAGAGGCATAGATTTCCTGAATTACCGTTCAAATCCTCTTTATGATGACAATGCTGCTGAACGTACTATACAGTGGGTAAATGAATACGGCGGAATTGCTGCTATTGTATGGCACTGGAGTGTACCATCTGAAGAAGGCAGTACGAACTGCAATTTCTATGTTGAATCTGCAAGTGCAAATTATACAACTTTCAGCATATCCAAGGCTCTTGAGGAGGGAACATGGGAGCATGAGGTTTTGCTTGCTGATATTGAAGAAATTGCCAGACAGCTTAAAAAGCTGAAAGATGCTGATGTTCCTGTATTATGGCGTCCCCTTCATGAAGCTGAAGGAGGCTGGTTCTGGTGGGGAGCAGAGGGTGCTGAACCATGCAAGGAACTTTATCGCCTTTTATATGATAAGCTGACAAATGAATATGGACTTGACAATCTTATATGGGTATGGACGGGATATTCATATCAGTCATCAGCAGACTGGTATCCCGGCGATGATGTCGTTGATATAATCGGATATGATAAGTATAATGCTGTTGACGGAGAACCCAATCTCAGTTCAATATCATCAACATTCTACAGCCTTGTAAAGAGTACAGACGGACAGAAAATGGTTGCCATGTCCGAAAACGATTCTATACCATCACTCGAAAATCTTACAAAGGATAAAGCCGGCTGGCTCTATTTCTGTCCATGGTATATGAATTATCTCACAAGTGAACAGAATAATCCTGTTGAAAATCTCGTTGAAATATATAACAGTGAATACTGTATAACTCTTGATGAGCTTCCTGACCTTAAAAAATATCCGCTTCCTGATGAAGAACCGGAAGTTACTGAACCCGTTCAGACAGAGGAAACAAGTTCATCATCATCAGCAGCAAATTCAGACAGTGACAATTCCGATGTGATGCTTGGAGATGTAACGGCTGACGGAAATATTGATGTAAGAGATGTTACCATGCTTGCACAGTATATTGTAAAGCTTACTGGACTCGATGAAAAACAGTTTGCAAATGCTGATGTCACAAAAGACGGCATTGCTGATGTAAAGGACCTTTCACAGATAAAGAAATATCTTATCAATGAACTCAAGGCTTTTTAGCTTTATTATAAAATACAGCTGGGCTTATATTATATGAAAATCGGGAGCAAGGTATGAAAGTAGTTATTATCGGCTGCGGCAAGGTCGGCAGCAACCTTTCCAGAGGTCTGTCCAATGAGGGACATGATGTTACTGTAATAGACTGTAAGGAAACGGCACTTGGCAAGATAAAGGACACTCAGGATATAATGTGCATTGAGGGAAACGGTGCAGATGTTGAAATTCAGCAGGAGGCTCAGGTTGATAAAGCAGGGCTTTTTATTGCGACTACTCCGCATGATGAACTTAATATACTGTGCTGTCTGCTTGCCAAGAAACTCGGAGCGAAAAAAACAATATCACGAGTGAGAAATCCTGTATATTTTAATCAGATGGACCTTATAAAAGATGAACTGGGACTTTCAATGGTCATTAATCCGGAAAGAATTGTTTCAGATGAAATTATGAGAATACTGCTGTTTCCGGCGGCTGTAAAGATAGAAGTTTTCTCAAAGGGCAGAATTCAGCTTGTTGAACATATAATCAGTGAGAATTCATCAATATGCAATATTAAACTTTCTGATATATATAAACCCAACAAGATAAAGTTTCTGATATGTGCTGTAGAAAGAAATTCAGAAGTATTCATTCCTGATGGTAATTTTGAACTCCATGCAGGTGACAAGATAAATATTGCGGCATCTCCGAGGAATATTCAGAATTTCTTCAAATCAACAAGTCTTATGAAAAATAAAGTCAAAACGGTCATGATTGTAGGCGGAGGAAAAATATGTCACTATCTGGTTAAACAGATTATTGATATGAAAATCCGTGTTAAGATAATTGAGAATAATTATGAAAAATGTCGTGAACTTGCTGCAACTTTTCCAAAGGCGACTGTAATATGTGCTGACGGCACTGAACAGGAGGTACTTATTGAGGAAGGTATCAGTGAGGTTGATGCATTTGTTGCCATGACAGGTATTGATGAAGAAAATATACTCATATCCCTTTTTGCAAAAAATAATTCCAATGCTAAAATAATTACTAAAATAAATCGTGAAAGCTATTGTAATATGGCGGCAGAAATGGGAGTTGACTGTATCATATCTCCGAAAAGCCTTGCTGAAAATACTGTTGCAAGCTATGTACGTTCATTAAACAATACAGGCGGAAGCAGCAATATTGAAGCTTTGTACCATATAGTCGGAAACAAGGCTGAGGCTATCGAATTCAAGATAAAAAGCGATATAGAAAAGCTTATAAATGTTCCGCTGAAAAATCTGAAACTCAAAAAAAATATACTTATATGCGGAATAATCAGAGGCAGACAGGTTATTATTCCGCATGGTGATGACTGTATTATCAAAGGTGATTCTGTAATAGTGATACTTCAGAACTATCATTTTACCAGAATTGAAGATATTCTTGAATGATGAAATGAGGATATATGAATAAGGCAATAGTTTTTCATTATATTTCAAAAATAATGTTTATGAGTTCGGCACTTTTTCTTCTTCCATGTGCTGTAAGTCTTATATACGGTGAAAGTTATTCGGCATTTGTGTTTGCAGTTGTCGCATTTACAGTAATGCTTGCTTCACTTCCGTTAAGCATTAAAAAGCCGAAAAATACAAATATGTATGCAAGGGAAGGTCTTGCGATTGCAGCATTGCTGTGGATAATATTCCCGATTACTGCGGCACTGCCGTTTTATATCAGCGGAGAAATACCAAGATTTGTAGATGCTGTGTTTGAAAGCATATCTGGATTTACCACAACAGGCTCTACAATCATGAGTGAAGTGGAGCATATGTCAAAGGGTATGCTTTTCTGGAGATGTTTTTCGCACTGGATTGGCGGAATGGGTGTGCTTGTATTTGCCATAGCGATACTTCCGTCAAAAAGCGGTGATTCAATGCATCTTATGAGGGCGGAATGTGCAGGGCCGCAGGTAGGAAAAATTGTTCCGAAAGGAAAAAATTCCGCAATGTATCTGTACATAATCTATGCGGTGCTGACGGTTATACTGACAATATTTCTGTTATTCGGAGGAATGCCTCTTTTTGACAGCATATGCCATGCAATGAGTACCGCAGGAACAGGCGGTTTCAGCGTTAAAAATACAAGTATAGGATATTATGATTCAGCGTATATTGATATAGTTATAACAGTCGGAATGATACTTTTCGGAGTAAATTTCACAATATATTATCTTGTTATAACAAAACGTTTTAAAAATATTCTTTATAATACGGAACTGAAAGTATATCTTGCAGTAATACTTCTTTCATCACTGTTTATTTCGCTTGATATAAACAGGGATATAAAGGATTTCGGTCTTTCACTGAGATATGCGGTATTTCAGGTTTCATCTATAATGACATCAACGGGATTCGGAACAGCCGATTTCAATCAGTGGTCAGAATTTTCCAGAATGTTAATAATAATTCTGATGTTTATCGGTGCGTGTGCCGGTTCAACAGGCGGTGGTCTGAAGGTACAGCGTATAATAATCATGTTCAGAAGTGCAATAAAATCAATACGTCAGACGCTGCGTCCACGCTCGGTATATGTACTAAAGGGCGAGGATAAAACGCTGGATATAGCAACAGTTCACGGTGTGCAGACATATCTTATAATATATCTTGGGCTTATGGTTGTATCAATGCTTATAGTATCGCTTGACAACAACAGCTTTGAAACAACATTTTCAGCGGTGGTAAGCTGTATGAATAACATAGGTCCGGGACTTGATAAGGCAGGTCCTATGGAGAATTTCGGATTTTTCTCTGACAGGTCAAAGATAGTACTGTCAATTGATATGATACTGGGCAGGCTTGAATGTTTTCCGCTGATAATAATTCTGTCGCCGACAGTATGGAGAAAGAATTTCTAAGCGGGCGGCGAGTTGCCGCCTCCGGTTTTTAGTCAATATTTTTCTTTATGGCAGTCAATTATATGTGACTTACCTTGCATATAACCATATTGTCAATGCAACAAGTTGCCGCCATTATAAAAAATTTCGGGAATGTATTCTCCTTAAATACACATTGAAATAAAGAAGAAAGAGGAATTATATGAAAAAGTATATTAAAATGTTCCTATTATCAACAGCTGTGCTGATTATCGGACTTATGCCGTTTCAGTGCATAAACTGTATTGCTGATGAGCAGAATGACAATACATTTGTAGTGGGATTTGATGCGGAATTTCCGCCGTATGGTTACAAGGACGATTCGGGCGAGTATGTGGGATTTGACCTTGACCTTGCACAGGAAGTATGCAATCGCAACGGCTGGACGCTGAAAAAACAGCCGATTGAATGGAATTCAAAGGATATGGAACTTAATTCGGGTTCTATCGACTGTATATGGAATGGCTTTACAATGAATGGACGTGAAAACGATTATACATGGTCAACAGCTTATGTTGATAATTCACAGGTCGTAATTGTAAAGAGCGATTCCGATATAAAACAGCTTTCAGACCTTGCAGGAAAAATAGTTGCAGTACAGGCAGACAGCTCAGCACTTGCGGCACTTACAGGTGAAGATGCCACAGAGGAAAATCTTGCACTTGCCGAATCATTCATGGATTTACAGCAGGTAGGAGATTATAACAGTGCATTTATGAATCTTGAATCGGGTGCAGTTGAAGCTGTTTGCATGGATATAGGTGTAGCCGCATATGAGATAAAATCAAGAGGAAATAAGTTTATTATGCTTGATGAAAGGCTTTCATCAGAAAAGTATGGCATTGGCTTCAAGCTTGGCAATACCGAACTTCGTGATGCAGTGCAGGCAGCATTGCTTGAAATGCTTGCAGACGGTACATTTAATGAGATTGCAGATAAATGGGGACTTTCAGACAGCGTATGCCTTTCAGCTGATGATGAGTATATTGATTATCAGTATTCAGAGGAAAATAACAGCATGACAGCTGAAATAGGCGATATATGCTTGCAGCTTGCAAAGGGATTGCTTTCATCATTGTCAATATTTGTACTTACACTTGTATTTGCACTTCCGCTTGGTCTTATTATAACAGCAGGCAGAATGTGCAGATTTAAAATAATACAAAATCTTGTAAAGCTGTATATCTCAATCGTAAGAGGTACGCCTCTTATGCTCCAGCTTCTTGTAGTATTTTTCGGACCATACTATCTGTTTCATGTAAATCTTTCATCAACATACAGATTTTATGCGGTAATAATCGGATTTTCATTCAACTATGCGGCATATTTTGCTGAAATATACCGTTCAGGTATTCAGGCAGTTCCAAAGGGACAGTATGAGGCGGCATCAATTCTCGGATACAGCCGTTCACAGACATTTTTCAGAATAGTATTTCCGCAGATGGTAAAGAATATTATTCCATCAGTAACCAATGAAGTAATAACTCTTGTAAAGGATACATCTCTCGCATTTGCACTGTCATATACAGAAATGTTCACCATAGCAAAGCAGATTTCAGCCTCAAAAACTACTATTATGCCATTGTTTATAGCCGGTGTATTCTACTACATATTCAATTTTATAGTGGCATTTGCTATGGAAAAGCTTGAGAAAAAGCTGAACTATTACAGATAAGGGAGGTATTTATAATATGGGATTGCTTGAAGTAAAAAATATAAAAAAGAGTTTCAATGATTTGCAGGTGCTTAAAGATATAACACTTAATGTTGAGGAAAATGAGGTAATATCCATACTCGGCCCATCTGGAAGCGGTAAATCAACATTTCTGAGATGCATTTCAATGCTTGAAACCATAGATGGCGGAGAGATGAATTTTTGTGGAATGAATGCTGTTATGGATAATTGCGGCAAGGCGGAATATGCTGATAAGAAAACTCTTGCACAGATAAAGGAAACTTTTGGACTGGTATTTCAGAATTTCAATCTGTTTCCGCATTATTCAATACTGAAAAATATTACAGATGCACCTGTTCATGTTCAGAAGCGGAATAAAGATGAAGCTGAAAAGGAGGCAATGGAACTTCTGAAAAAGATGAGCCTTGATGATAAGGCAAATTGTTATCCATATCAGCTTTCAGGCGGTCAGCAGCAAAGAGTTGCTATTGCAAGAGCATTGGCGATGAAGCCGAAGATGCTTTTCTTTGATGAGCCTACATCAGCACTTGACCCCGAACTTACAGCGGAGATATTAAAGGTATTGAAACAGCTTGCAGAGGAAAAAATGACTATGGTTATAGTGACGCATGAGATTGATTTTGCAAGGAATATTTCAGACAGGGTTATATTTATGGACGGCGGCTTGATAGTCGAACAAGGCAAGCCGGAAGATGTTATCGATAACCCAGCGAATGAAAGAACAAGAAATTTCCTGAAAAAGATGCGTTCAGAAGACTGATTCAAAAAAAAGTTTGGGCGGCTTTCAGCCGCCTGATGAAATTTTCAGTAAATTATAACGGGCGACTAATGGTCGCCCCTACAAAAATAATCCATCGAACTCATGTTAAATTAAAAAAGTCCGGTTTTCACCGGACTTTTTCGATGCATTGGAACACTTATCCTTAACAGATAAATGTTATTTTTAATATAAAAATGAAAAGCTTAATTGAAATTATGCCTTGTTTACAGAACCAAAGAGTTCCATCTTTTCCTTAACAGTAGCCTTGATTGCTTCAAATCCCGGAGCGAGAAGCTTTCTTGGGTCAAATCCCTTACCCTGCTGGTCCTTGCCTGCTTCAATGTATTCTCTTGTAGCTGCCTGGAATGCGAGCTGACATTCTGTATTAACATTAATCTTAGCAACACCGAGTGAAATTGCCTTCTTAATCATATCCTCTGGGATACCTGTACCGCCATGGAGTACGAGTGGCATATCGCCAACCTTTTCCTTAACTGCTGCAAGTGTTTCAAAGCTGAGTCCTGCCCAGTTTTCAGGATATTTGCCATGGATATTGCCGATACCTGCTGCAAGCATTGTAACACCGAGGTCAGCAATTGCTTTACATTCATTAGGGTCAGCACATTCGCCTGCACCGATAACACCGTCTTCTTCACCGCCGATTGAACCAACTTCAGCTTCAAGTGAAATTCCAAGAACGTCACAAGCATTTACGAGAGCTGTTGTCTTTGCAATGTTTTCTTCAATCGGATAGTGTGAACCATCAAACATGATTGATGAAAAACCGGCATTTATACAAGCCTTTGCACCTTCAAATGAGCCATGGTCGAGGTGGAGAGCTACCGGAACTGTGATATTAAGTTCTTCGAGCATTCCCTTAACCATGCCTACAACTGTCTTATAGCCGCACATATATTTTCCTGCACCTTCGGATACACCGAGAATAACAGGTGAATTCATTTCCTGTGCTGTGAGGAGAATAGCCTTTGTCCATTCAAGGTTGTTGATGTTGAACTGACCAACTGCATATTTTCCTTCTCTTGCCTTATTGAGCATTTCCTTAGCTGAAACCAACATTATAAGATTCCTCCTAAAATAAAAAGTTTATATAGATATTATAACCTATAATGGACAAAAAAGCAATAATTTTGTATAAAAAAGATTATTTATTTTTTAATTTGAGTTCAATAAAAAAAGTGTCCACTGAAAGGAAAAATTATCCTTTGTGTTATCTTGTCCATATAAGAGTCTTCTTTTCATAATTTATTAGTTCACTGTCGTCCATGTACATAACTTCATCAGTAAAATTATCAACATAATAAATATTCATTATATTTTCAGCTGAACTTTCTTCCGGCATAAATCCAATCAGTTTATCTGAATTATAATCAACTATTATGTCGTTATTTGCTCTGATAAGACGAGTATCGCTATTAGTTGCCCTTGTATATAAAGTCTGTGTAAGCCCAAGATATAAATCGAATGTGTTATCAGAAGTCTTTACCAAAATTCCTTTTGCAGATTTATAATTGTTCAGATTGATATTGATGTCTAAACCTTTATCTTCCGGAACATTTACTGTAATGATACTTTCATTATATCTTACAGGTGTTTCTAATCTGAAAACAACAAGATACGCAACAACAAGTACCGACAAACAGCAAATTGCAATCATTATTCCTTTAAATGTTTTTTTCTTGTGTTTTTCAATTTCCTTATTAGCATATTCGATGGTTTCTCTGATTACTGATTCTGCTTTATTTTTATTCATTTTCATTTCCTCCTGTTAATAAATCATACAGAGTTATTTCCAATATTTCTGAAATCGGTATTAGCATTGTTATATCAGGAAACGACAAACCTCTTTCCCACTTGCTAACCGCTTTATCAGTAATATGTAATTTCTCTGCCAGTTGTTTTTGTGATAATCCTTGTTTTTTCCTGTTATCACTAATATACTTGCCTGTTATCTTAGCGTTCATCGTTTTCCTCCTTTCAATATCATTTTACTCCTTGCACACGAAAAAAGCAACCGACTGTCAGTTTACCTTAACTTTGAATATAGACTAAAAAAAGAACCATAGAGAGTGTATTCTCTATGGTGTGGCTCTATAAACTGTTGTAAAAAGTGACTTATTTTAACGTGAGTTCGATAGATTTATTTTGTAATGGCGAACTATATTCGCCA
>JBJEQS010000236.1:0-2184 GCA_051881875.1 Oscillospiraceae bacterium | reverse complement strand
AAGCCGCCCAAACTTTTTTTGGAAAAAGTTTGACAAAAAACTTTTTTGAACGATTAAAGGGCGGGGGCTGCCGCCCCCACACCCCCATTTCGCTCATTCGAGCGACCAAAGGCTCTGCCTTTGGAAACCACCAGCTTTTTGAAAAAAGCTGGGCAAAAACTTTTGGTTTCGTTACTTTATTTACTTATAACATTTTGTTTTATGGCTCGACCATTTTGTGTTACTGGTAAACAATGCGGAATTGACCAATGCGGTCGAGCCAGTAAATAAAGTGTTTGCCTTAACTAAGCCGCTGAAAACGGCTTGCAACGAACCGGAGGCGGCGACTCGCCGCAAAAAGCTTGACCAAAACTTTTGTCTTTTGGTTTTCGAATTCACGTTATTTTAAGAATTGATTTGCGTGTTGTTTTGCTGTTCTTTGCTCATTCTGCACCAGTTATAAAATCCGTATAAATCATTAAGCAGAAACATAAGAAAACACGCTGCCATCGGCAGATATGATATATTCGCCACAGATGCAATCACCCATAAGACGATAAGCACCATATCATTTGCCGAATATGCAAGTGCATAAAACGGACTTCGGCTGTATGTAAGATATGATGCAAGAAAACTTGTTGCAACCGATATTGTACTGAGAGTAAGACTTGCTGTATTGAAATATTTCAGTATGAAATAAAATACAATCGTCACGGCAACTGTGTATATAATCATGCGTATTACTGCTTTACGGCTTATCTGTGCAACCTCGACAGTGTTCTTATCATATGAATGTTTCAGCCATGATACAACCGCAAGCAATGCCATCGGTGCTGTCATTCCCAGATATGTTATCATTTCTCCGTAATATCTGTTTTCATACGATACTATCGCATAAAGCACTGCAAATATTATTGTCATCACCTGTCCGAGAGTATCGCCCTTTGCTACAAATATCAGTGCTGATACTCCGACAAGCGAGGCTGTAATCGTTAAAATATGAAAATTACCGCTGAGGAGAAACGATAATGTAACTATAACTACCGATACAATCCACAGTATGCGTTCAAATTTTGTCAGCGATTTCAATGAGCTGATTATATTCATCATAATCTCCCATGTTCTGCCTGCAATGCTTTGAAATCCTCCGCAAGCCTTACAGCATCATCATATGATGAAAGGCTGTAGCATCTTGCTCTGAACTGTGCAGAGCCGTATAATCCCGTCAGATACCATGCGGAATGTTTTCTCGCCTCACGCATTGCAACCGCTTCGGGTTTGTCCTTTAATGAAAGGCGGATATGATAAAGCATTGTTTCAAGTTTTTCATCAAGTGTCGGCGGTGTATACGGTTTGCCATTGAAATAAGCGTTTATCTCCCTGAATATCCATGGGTTTCCATAGCTTGCACGACCTATCATAACCAAATCACAGCCTGTATATTCATACATTTCAAGACAGGATTCAAGGCTGTCAACATCTCCGTTGGCAATAACAGGAATGTTTATGCTCTGCTTTACCTTTCGGATAATATCCCAGTCAGCCTTTCCTGTATAATACTGTTCTCTCGTTCTGCCATGAACGGCTATTGCATCTGCCCCCGCCTGTTCCATAGCTTTCGCAAATTCGACCGCATTTATATTTTCATCATTCCACCCCGAACGGATTTTAACCGTCACAGGAACATCTGAAACAGATTTTACAGCCTTGACAATCTCCATTGAAAGCGGTATATCCTTCATAAGTGCCGAACCTGAGCCGTTGCCTGCTACCTTTGGCACAGGACAGCCCATGTTTATATCAATAATATCGGGATTGAACGCAAGGCATATTTCCGTTGCCTTTGCCATGAAATACGGTTCATTGCCGAAAATCTGCAAGCCGCATGGTCTTTCACCTGCTTCAATACGGCATAATTCCTCAGTTTTTTTATCGTTGTAGCATAAGCCTTTTGCGGAAATCATCTCACTTACTGTATAAGCTGCACCGAATTCTCTGTTGATTATGCGGTAATTTCTGTCGGCTACGCTTGCCATAGGTGCAAGACAGGCAGTTTTTTCTATTTTTACATTGCCGATTTTCATATATTCCATAATATTTGATATACACTCCTTTTATAATGTGAATTTGATAACGTGCGTTCGATAGACTTATTTTGTAATGGCGAACTATATTCGCCAGTCTTTATTTACTTGTAAATCCATA
>JBJEQS010000235.1:35333-38056 GCA_051881875.1 Oscillospiraceae bacterium | reverse complement strand
GCAATACGGATTTCATTGTGATTCTCTGTCAGAATGGCTGTTATGCCCTCTGTGTTCACATTGACACCGAAATCATTAAGAACCCTTGCTGACATCAGAATAAGTGCATATTCGTTTATGAGCCTTTCTGTCAGGTCGAAACGAAATTCATCATCAATTGCATTTCTCATAAATTCCTTGCATTCTTCGTAAATTTCAGCAATCTTTTCAGGCTCTGAACCTAAAAGATACTCTGATAATGATTTGCCCAGAATGCCGTAATTTTTGCCGCAGAATTCATGTATCAAGTCACTATGTTCACGGTTGTCAGTAAATTTCAGTTCAAAACTCAGCAGACGAGCGTCAAGTCCCTTATTATGCATACGATTATCCATGAGCAATCTGTTTTCAGATGAAGTTATTGCAATCAGCTTCCATGTATCAGATTCTTTCAGGGCTGAATTGCTGTTGCATCTGCTCTTGTCCTGCTCCAGCGTTATGGTGTAAAGCAGACTTTCCATATTCAGACCCGATGAAACAGTTGCCTCATCAAACAACTGAGGTATTCCGAACTTCTGAGCGAAGTTCTTTATTATGGCATTTAGCGTGCCGAAAAAGGGAATGTATATTTTCTTATCGTCCGGCTTTGTGAAAACTGATGCCATGAGAACTTGCGAAGTACTCTTGCCTGTTGTACTTTTGCCGTAGAAAGAGATTATGAACGATTTCAAGGCGATACCACATTTCATGCTCAGATATGCAAGGAAAAGAGAGGCACAGCTACAGCATAAGGCAAACATTACAGCCGTATTAGTAAGTAGCCTGTTCAGCCCCTCCACATACTCCGACAATGTTATTATGCCTTCTGTATACTGTAATATCTGCGGTTCCTCATCGTATGCCTTGAATGTCAGTTGACCGCCCTGCATTATGAATCCCATGCCGTAGGACTGTTCTTTTACTTCAAGTTTTGCAATCATTCTGAAAATATATCTGCTAAGGCTTTCAGCATATTCAAAATTGATAATAAGACCATACCTTGAAAGTTTAATAATATCCTTTGGGTACAATGTATCGTAATCAACCTCAACAATTCTGTCATTGATTTTCAGCCTTACACGGTATATATTATTCTTGTCCCTGTATGCCGATTCAACCTCGAACCAACTGCAGAGCCAGACCAGACCCTTAAATCTTTGTGAATATATCGCAAGCAGAAGATGTTTATTCAGGACAGGGATTACTGGATAATACGGCTGCACCTGTGAGAGTTTTTTTAAATCATCTTTGCCTACTGACTTCCTGCCAAATTCACCTATACATGACAGCAGATGCTGTATTGTATCCTCAGTATCAGATTCCGTTTTTTCTTTCAGAATATCATCAAGATTTGCGATATTCTGCGGCTTATGCAAACCCATATTAAACAACCGCCTTTCTAAAAAAAAAATGCCACAACCCTGAAGCGACAGGGTTGCAGCTGTTACGATTACTCAACGAGACGAATTCTTTTCACATTTGAAAACATAACCTCATCACCCTGGGTATTATGAATATCAAAAGTAACATTAAGTCCTATAAAATCCTCAACATATTCAATATCAGCCTGTGAAATAAGTCTGCTGAACGGATACTTATCAACCCATTCACCATCAACCGAATTCACAAACTCTTTTCCGTCATCCAGCTGATATTCAAACATCACACGGTCACGTCCATCTTTTTTGTACCAGAAAGCATTAGTGATAGTACCGCTATATGTTCCTTCGTCAAGGTTGTATGTAACTGTCTTTGCTGCAAGCTTTCTGCCCTTATTTTCTTTTGTTGTCTTCTCATTTGCGATTTCTTCAAATTCTTCATAAATATCAATATTATTCATAATATTTCCTCCATGTATTTTTTAACAATTGGTACGCCGATTTAAAAATCGACGTACCCCGAATAATTTTTCTCAACTTAAAAGCTGAGAATTGCAGTTATTGAGCCGTCCTCGTTTTCCTGCACCTGATTTATAATACCAATTCTTGTTGTTGCATTTTCTTTAAAATCAATATCAGAAGCAGCATTAATTATCTTATCACCAAGAGAAGTGGAATATATAACTGCACCCTTACCAAGCTCATAAGCTCCTGGTGTACCATCAGGCACAGATTTAATTGCAATCTTCTTATTACCAAGTAAAACTTTGACACAATTTGGCATATCAAGCTGTGAGTACAGGTTTTTGCTTAATCTGAGTCTGATGCAGTCATCAATTCTTATGACTCCAAGCTCACCTTTACTGCCTGCTTCGGCAACAATCTCCTCAAACTCAGAGAGGTCTGCGTAGCCTTCAGAACCGAATGCTACCTTTGAATAATTTTTGTTTAAATATTTAGCCATAATAATAGCTCCTTTCAAAAAAAAAAAAATAAATAAATAATACCCGAACAATGCCTTCTGAAACTATGTTCCAACTGAATTTCAAGATGCCGTTCAGATTTTTTTCATTATGTCAGTTTGACAACAAACTGACATAATGTTATAATTAAATAGACGTTTTATCGTCTGTTTTCATTATAGCGTAACCTGGAGTATTATGTAAGCATAATCTCAGTAATCCGAATCACCTTTTCACTGACCTTTAAGTTTTATAAAACCTGCAAGCCACAAAATTAACTGTCGGACCTCTATTTTGAAAACATACAACTTTTATCGTCTGTTTTCATTATAGCGTAACCTGGAGTATTATGTAAGCATAATCT
>JBJEQS010000235.1:0-35233 GCA_051881875.1 Oscillospiraceae bacterium | reverse complement strand
TTTTATCGTCTGTTTTCATTATAGCGTAACCTGGAGTATTATGTAAGCATAATCTCAGTAATCCGAATCACCTTTTCACTGACCTTTAAGTTTTATAAAACCTGCAAGCCATGAAATCAGCTGTCGGACCACCACTCTGAAATCAGACGACTTTTATTGTCTGTTTACATTTTACCACAACGAATTTAAAAATTCTGCAAATCATCTAAATAATCTGAGTAACTCAAATCACTTTTTCATAATTGTTAATATTTTATATCAAAAATCCGACTTCAAATATGAAATCTTATAGTATTGGAGGTACAAAAGTGAATAACGCACTGCCATACAGCTGTTCAAAACTTACAGCAAATATTTTTTATAACTTACTTCTGAACGCAATGATTAACCGCCTTCAGCCTGGTGATAATTACAATGGAAAAACAAACAAATTCTCGCAAACACACCTTTTTTATGACCTTAATATTTTAACAGATACTTCTTATAGTTATAGCGATATAGGAAATTTTGAGACACTGTATTATCACGATAAACTTAATGGCTCAATAAAAAATGCTGCCAGTGACTTTAAATCAGGAAAATTTAAAAAACAGAAAAGCAATATTTGTAATTTCAATGACAGCGAAATTGTAAGTTTATTTTCAGAACAAGTAAAAAATAATTACCCGAAAGTTCTGGATACAGCAACTGAATTTTCACACAGGTATTTTGACAGTAAAGAATCTTCCAAAAATAAAATCTTAATACAGAAGACAATATATCTTATTCTCAATGACACTGATATTAAAGAAACCCAGGTATTCTATATTTGTTCCGATGGTTCAACAAAAACTAAAGCTGAACTCCGAAATCTGAATAATATTGAATTTGAACCATTTATTTTAGGTGTATGGCACTACCTGATATCCTCACAGCGTCTGCAAGAGCCAATAAATAAAAATTTTACTGTATCAAATGAATGTCGTAAAATAAATATTAAAATAACTTACATAAATACGAACTACTGGAATATAAACACCAGAACGAATATACCCGAAGAACATTCTACCCAATGTAAACAAAACAAAAATATTAACAAAACTAAAGACCTTAAACAAATTCATCGTATTTCCAAACAAACCCAAAAAATTAATTGTTCTGACAATAAATGCAGTATTCCTTCAATATGTTCTGAACAAATGTCCTTTTATCCGTCAGAAATCGATGAACATACTGACATTATTTCTATATTGAAAGATAATGATATTACATTATCCAGAGGCATTTTCTTCTATTTATTGACAAATAACATTGAGCCTATTCACTATAAAATGAATAAAAATGCAACTGAAAAACTGTTTCTCGCTATTCTGGATATCATTGTTGATAATAACTGCAAAATTGATTTTAGTAAAAGCCTTGCACAATACTTTCATAACAATTTCAACTACTTGAAAAAAATAAGTTCTGCTGACTGGCTAGATGACAAAACACAAATTGATATGTTTTCAAATACATTTTGGAATAACTATGAAGATATGCTCCGCAGCATGATTGAAATCAGTAAGAAATACTTCAACTCTGCCAAAAAGAACGAAGCTCTTGTTGTTGAGCTGATTGAATTTATACAGAATGACAACAGTATCGAAGATAATCAACCTTTCTATGTTTGCTCTGATGGTTCTTACCTGACCAAAAAGCAACTGTGCAATATCGAGGAACTTGAATTTGAACCATTTCTGCTGGGTATCTGGTATTATGTAATTACCCAGCTTGATTACAAAGATGCGAATGATAAATATACCTATGATACTGTCTTCAAACTCAGCTATCAATACAATGGTAAATATTGTGAAAGATACCGATTAAGTGATATTATCAACGAACAAAGCGATAAATACGTCATTCTCAGCTATCTGGATGCTTAACTTATTCATAAAAAAAATATATATATAATACCCCAGCCACTTTTTTAGTAGCTGGGGTTGCTTCTTGTTGGAAGTTTTGATCGTTCTAAATTTGTTAATATTCTTCTGCAAGCAACATTGTTGAATAGTCACCATCATCTATGACAAATATTTTCTCTGTAATCGGTTCTGCTACTGTTGGGAGAATATATGTCATTTTAAATCTTGGCTGTTCAGACATATGCTTTATTACCTGTAAACCATTCTCAATACTGAGGTTAAACACCTGCAAATAGTCTTTCGGTTCAGGCATTCTGTCGACTGCCTCCCACATGAACAGCTGTAATTCCAATGGTATATTCTCATCAATACCCCTTGTAAGGTATCTCGGCTGATTTCTTTCAAACATATCTTAAATTCTCCTTTTCATTTACTTTTGACTCAAACATTCCATACAGCTCTCCCCTGCGGATTTTCACAGTCTCTTTAAGGTCATTTGTTACTCCAAGACCAACATTAAGCTCTATTTCAAGCTCATATGGATATACTGTTATCCTGTTGACAAACTGTTGCAGGAATGTTCTATACTCCTCTGTACCTGATTTAATACCCTTGTATTCTTTAAGAAGATACTCAAAATCACTGTACTGCATTTCATCATATTGATGCATTTCAGACAGCTGTACTTCAAGCTGTGTCTTTCGTTCTTCAAGTTCTGATGCCCTTGCAATTATACTGTCATTTATTATGCCTTTTTCTATTGCCTTTGTGATATTTTCAAGGCTTTCGCAAACATCTTTAAGTTCATTTTTAAGAGTAATGCTGTTATCTTCATACTCTGCATTATAGGCATTTATGAACTTGTTCAGCTTATTGACAACAGATTTCAATGCCCTTGCATTAAGGATTTTATTCACAATCAACTTTACAATATATTCATCAAGGTAATCTTTGTTGACTTCCTTATTATTACAGTTAATCCTTAATGTATTACAGCGGTAAGTTGCAAGTCTTGCTTTATTTCTCCCCGAAAACCTCAGATTACCCTGCATACGTTTTCCGCATACTCCACAAAATATTTTACCTGTCATTATGTAAAACTCTCTCGAATGATACTGACCTGCATTTCTCCTGTTGTCCTCTTTGCGTTTCTGTACAATCTCAAAAAGTTCTTTTGAGATTATCTGAGGACAGCCGTTTTCAATCTTTATTACTTTATCATCGGGTTTAAGTCTGTTGCCATTTCTTCTGCCATTGTAGTCCTTGGAATCAAGCTTATTGAAGACATATGTGCCTGTGTATTTTTCATTCCTGAGTATCTCAAACAAGGAATTTTTCCCGAATTCACCTCCTCTCCTTGTTTTGAATCCCTGTTTATTCAGCTCTTTGATTATTGCTGTATAGCCATGACCACTTGCGAACATTTCAAATATCATCTTGACCGCTTCGGCTTCTTCGGGAATGATTTTTAATCTTTTTTCTTCATCAAGGCAGTATCCCAATGGCGTACAACCGCCAGTATGCTTACATTGCAAGGCTGTTTCATTCATGCCTTTCATTACTTCTCTTGAAAGGTTCTTTGAATAATATTCTGCCATACCTTCAAGCATTGCTTCCATCATGATACTTTCGGGAGAATCGTCAATTCTTTCAAGCACACTTGCAATGCTGACATTATTCTTTTTCAGCCTTGATTTGTATATTGCAGAGTCGTAACGATTTCTTGAAAATCTGTCAAGCTTATGTACAAGTACTATGTCAAACAGATTTTTTCCGCTGTCCTCAATCATTTTCTGAAATTCGGGTCTTTTGTCGGTGGTTGCAGATTTTGCTTCGTCTTTGTATTCAGACACGATTTTCCAGTGATTTTGCTGACAGTATTTTCTCATCGCTCTTATCTGTGCATCAATGGATTCAGTCCTCTGATTGTCGCTTGAAAATCTTGCATACAGTGCAACTCTCTTTATTTCAAAAGCCATATATCCTCACCATAGTTATCCGAGATTATTTTTACTCCATGCTGATATTTTTCATTTTCAAATGCTACCTCTTCGGAAAATTCCATTTCTTCCTCTGACGGAAAATCTTCTTCATTATCAAGGATTACAAAACAGCCGATTGCCTCAAAGTAATCGACATTGTATTCATCTGACATTGTTTTTGTCTTATTTTCAAGGTAGCTTTTAAGCTCCGGACGATTTGCTATTGTCGCAAAATCTTCTTTATTTGTTATTCTCATTTTCATACTCCTCCAAAAAATTCTTTATGCTGTATGGTTTTAAAACCCATGATTCTCTTACTTTGGGTGTAAGTGGGTGATAGCCTTTGCTGCTTTTACCATCTGTTATTATACAGATTTTGTCATTGTAATCAGCAAGCATTTCAAGTATATCTTTCTGACGTTTTCTTACTCTCTGACTGTTGTTTCCGACACTTCCCCATGCTATTATGATTTTGTCAGATTTTTCAGCCGATTTTAAGATTATTTCGTCATTGTCAGAATGAAGCAAGTCTTTATCCGAATTGAAACGAAAATACAGCTTCAATGCAATTCTGCTGTACATATTCACTATATCAACACTACCAAACCCCAGTTTATTCAAGTTATTAATTATGAGCATGGTTGTTGTATCAACATTCAATGTGTCTGCTGTATTGGGATTTATGAGGATTATTGTTGCTGTCGGTTTACTTTTATCCCATTCCTTTTTTAAGAGCAACCTGTGATTTTTATCGTCTGAAAATATTGCTTTGCTTTTTAAGGTTATTGATTCTGTAAGCATATTCCAAATTTCCTTTCCACATAACAAGGCAGAGATTTTATTCTCTGCCTGTTCAGCATTATTTTTACTTTTTCTTCTTTACAGCCTTTATAATAGTGGCTATGCAAAGGACTACTTCAACTGCCACTTCAACAATGGTTTTCATTCATTATCAGCTCCTTCCATAATTTTATTTACAAGAATTGCAACAGCTATTGCTCCTTCTGCAACAATGGTGAATATTACACCTGCAAAAAATCCTTTCATATTTCCGCCTCACTTTCCTCAACAAATTCCATATCAAGCATTATTTCTTCAATTTCATCATAGTTATATCCCATTGAACGCATATAGTCTATTTCTTCCTCTGTAACTCCATAGTAACTGCACATTGATTTCAATTCATCAAAGAAAAATTCTTCTTCATCTGAAAAATCGTCATACCAGTTGTACCATCTGCTGAAAAATCTTTCTGTTTCACGCATTTCAAAGTCTGATGACCATATCTCACCATTAGGCTCTATTTTTATGATGTTACCCTCTTCAACAATCACTTCATTGCACTGAATTTTAAAGCCTGATGATTTAAGACCTTTTTTCAGAATATCAGTTGTTGAAGCATAGACATACAGCCCAAGCTCTTTATAATGGTATAATGTCAGAGGATTACTGCCTTTTACAAGAAACAGCGTATTGTCATTCTTGAGAATTGTAAACACAAATGAGCCTTCCACCGCTTCTGCCATTTCCTTTATTGAAGATGTGTCAATATTTTCATTCTGTTCAAGGAACTGTACTGCTATGTAAGAGTCTGTTTCAATATAAGTTGATGGAATGTTTACCTTAATTCTCAGCTCTTTATCATTGTAAATTACACCATTATGAGCAAGGGCAAAACAACTTTCTGATGTTTTGCCCTCGAATGGATGATTATTGTAGTTCTTGCTTTCTGACCCCTGAGTTGTCATTCTGGTATGCCCTATTACTGCTGTTGTTTCTTTTGGAAAATACAAATTTACCTTATGAGCTGGCTTGGCTTTTTTGAAAGTCACAATTTCCCCTTCTTTGACATAGCTTATGCCTGTTGCGTCCGTTCCTCTGATTTCAGCAGCCTTTGACAATTCTTTAATCAACTTTATCAACACTTTATGACTTACCTTTTTACCATAATCAAGAAATCCAAATACTGCACACATATCACATTTCCTCCTCTGCTGTAACTTCCTCATTGATATAGAGTTTTCTCTCTTTAAGGTACTGAATCAGTTCTTTGTCGGAAATTTCGGACACAAAATCATTCCATGACTGTTCTTCAATTTCTTCTTCAGACATAAAAAGAGCCACATCACAGATTTTGTTTACCATCTGCAATGTGGCTATAAATGTATTATATTTTAATGTACCTCTGAACAGTCTGAATTCAATTGTATAATAGTTGCAGAGATTAATTGCTGAATATCTTCCCTGCCCTGATTTCTTGGCTTTGTCAAGGATTTCTGTTCCTGTCTTTTCAAATCCGTATCTTGCCGACCATCTGTTCATGCTTGATTTTCTTCTTCTGGAAAATTTGAAAATTTCATTCCAGTGTTTTTCGACAAAGTAAAGTATCTTGGAAATTATTTCTTCCTGTTCATCTTCTGTATCTCCGAAAGCATTTCTGTTTACATGAATGTGCAGTCCGCAGGTTGATGTCTGATGCGAAAGATAACCAAGATTAACAGCAGTATTCAATACTGATTTCCAGTTCATAGTATTTAAATGATAATACAATGTCATAGGGTGAGAAACAATTTCAAATCCATCATTAAGACTGCCATCTGATTTTATGTAAATATGTTCTCTGCAGAGATTAGCAATGTTTTTGATTTTTTCAGCATTTTCATTATCTTTTCCGCCTTCATCAACTTCAAGCTCAACACCGAAAAATATTTTGTCTTTACCATAGAATATTGGTTCTGGTTTGTAATTGTAGTCTTCAATTTCATCATTTGAATCAAGTTCGTCGTAGCACTCATTACAATATGGAAGGTCATTACGCCAACAGGTATCATCATCACTTATGATTATGTCACAGTTTTCACAGCGATGGTAATGCTCACCATAGCAGTCATCGCATACTGTAATTTCACCATCGCTTACTGTATCACTTGTGTAAACACGTTCTTCACAATGGTCACAAATAGTTGTGTATTCTTCTGCACAGTTGCTACAAAGTACATCTCCATTGCTTACATAGAGAATATTATCTTCGTGAATCAGCTTTCCGCAGTTATCACAGTGATGAAATTCATTTTCAAGACAGTGATTACAGATTTCACCTATTCCATATGCTGTTCCTTCTCCTTCTTCAAGTTCGCATCCGCAGTTAATGCATACTCTTTCTTCTGTTTTTGATTTTTCCATTTTCAAGTCCTCCTTAGTATACAAAAAATTCCGAATAAGGCATGGAAAAACCTTATTCGGAATTATAATATATATTTGAAAGACCTGTTTAAGACGATTTATTCCAATGTTTTTATCATACCTCATACTGAACCTGCGTATTTTTATTTTTGGCATTAATTTCAATAACACACTAAACAATTGAAAACACACTGAAAACTACCCCAAAAACCGCATACTCAGGAATTACCGCAATAAGAGAAACGTCTTTCTGTCGCATTGTCGCACTGTTTCATTGAGAAAGAGAGAAATTCAGACTTATAAAATCAACCGCAAACTCCCCCAAATTACAGAAAATTACTGCATAAAACCAAAAATTACAGCAAAACTGTAAAACCCGAAAATTTTTTCTGTCGCACTGTCGCACTGTTTTTTAACAAGAGAATTCCAGAATCGTGCGACAAAAAATGCGACAGATTTCTTAATTCTGACCCCTTGTTGAACAAAAGTGCTTATTTTTACTGAAATGACAAAAGCCGTATTTACGCTAAACAACGTAAATACGGCTTTTTCGCAATATTTAAAAATACGCATTTTCAGATGGTGGAGGCGATGCGTAAGCATCAGAAAATGCGTACTTTTAAACTTTGCAAATTCGGGAACGCCTATATTTCGGGCTTTGCTCACCTTAAAACAACCTCATCAATGATTCTTAAAAATTACTTTTCTCCCGAATTCCCGAATTTTTTCAGAGAGAGAAAGTCATATACTCTTATTTCACCCGAAAATCCGAATTATTTTTATAACAAACACTACCTGCTGAAAGTTGTATACAAGTAATCAGAATTTATTGTTTTTCCATCCTGTCGCCAACATATTTTTTATTACTTCGAGCACAAAAAAAACTCCAACCGCCTTTGAAGCGATTGGAGTCTACTTTTCATCACAAAATATTTATGTACTTTGTCTGACTGTTGCTAAATGTTCAGGCATTGAGCCTATAATTATCTTTTTCAGATTATCCTCCCAGCAAAAGTATATTCTTATTAATTCTTCTGATTTAACACCATGCTTTATATGCAGGTCAATTATATACTGAGAATCATTATAGGTTACAGTATAATCAGCTTTTCTCATTTTAATTGCTTCTTTACCGCTATTCTGTACCTCCCAGTTATTCCTTTCAGCATACAGCTGCAACACATCATTGGTAATAATGTGTTTTCTGAATTGAGCGTATGCATCTATAAAGACTATTCCGTCGCAAAGACTTACAACATCCAGTGAACCGCTGTATTTTCGCATTTCTGACGCTGCTCTTGCAGTTAAAATGATATTTTCAGAATAATTTTTTTCAATCCAGTCACAGACATCTTCCTTATGTGTCGGAAATGCTGAAGCAATTTCAATTTGTTTTTTATAGAAAGCAATTAATTCTGAATTTTTTTGATATGCTGATTTTCTCTTTTCTGATTCTTTAAGCAATTCATCATATTCAGTTTCTTTTACTTCGAGTTCTTTTTGCAATACCTCAATTTTTTTCTGAGCAATTCTTAAAGCATCAGCATTTTGCTGCATATAAGTATGTTGCTGCGAAATTTCCTTAACTTGTTTTCTAAGCTCATCAATTTCAAGCCGATAAATATCACACTGTTCTTCAAGCGAATCTGTTTCATGCCGCTTAGTATGATAATCCTTTAGCTTAGCATCCGAATGAAACAATATATCTCCAAATACATACTGTTTTCTTTTAGGCATTGATATAATTTCAGAACGTAAATTTCTGAAAGTCTGTTTCATATCTTTACAGTAATCACAATACCTGAATTCTTCTATAATATTCTTATTTCTGATTACGATAATTTTTCCATAATCAAGAGAATTCTGAAGCTTGTTCTCAATATATTTTATCATTGCTTCTTCAATAAAAACAACAACAGCAAAGCCTGCAAGCTTATCAGCAAATGTTCTGTAATCAAAAACAGGCGGCTTTTCCTTTATAATTTCATTTTTTGCAATTAACGGCTTTTCCTTTGTTTTTTTAGTTTTATCATTCTTAAAAGCTATATTTTTCTTATTTGTATTCTTTGCAAAATCAAAAGCACTTGTATCAACAGATACATTTATATTGTTTCCAAGCGAAAGACCGCCTTTAATATTAAGAGGAAAAGATTCTGTTTTAATCTCATCTATTTTGGATTTGATTTCTTTTGTTTTGGTATCACAAACAACTACAATCGGAAAATTTAATCTTTCATCATCATAAAGATTGAAAAATTTGTCAACGTCCGTCTTAGTCTTTATTTCAAGCGGCTTTTTATCAAGAACAAAACCACATTGAGCAAGTCGGATATTTTCGTTTTCTATAAGTGCTTTTACAACAGTTGGACGAAAAACCTCACAATCAGCTGTTGTTTCTGATGGTTCGGAACAAATCGTTCTGATACCTGCTTCAACGTAGTCCCTTTGTTTTACAAAAGAGATTTCAGTATCAAACGTTCTTCCGTGAACGGGCAGTCTTTCATATTCACTTCCCAGGTTAGCTCCCATATCAGTTTCGGATATTTTAAAAGACCATATGCCTTGTTTTTCAATATATACAACGTCCATATTAAGACCATTTGAGTAGCTGAATGATTCTAACGAGTTTAATGAAAACGAGGCATACATTTCCGGTTCAGGAACCATAATATACGATGGTATATCAGAAAAATCCTTTAATCTTGTCCTTATCCACTTCAGCGTTTCAAGTATACAAATCTTAAAAACATTATCAAGGTTTTCTGATTTTGAATCAGCTTTTGCATAAAACTGATATGTCGGATAGCTTTTTATTGTTTGTAGTTTAGTTGTTATGTAGGACATCTTATAATCAACTCCAATTATAATTACAAAATCATACAGTCACTTATTACAAATTATAATATTGCTTCTGCATTAATTTATTTCTTATAATTATATTGGTTGATATCTAAATTTTCAGCACTATTACGAACAGAGTTTTCAAGTTGTGCCACCTTATTTGCTTTTCTTGCCTCAGTTATTTTCTTAATTAATTCAACGCCTGCTCCCACAGCACTTACTGTTGCCACAACTATTGCGGCTGGGCCTAATATTGGTGGTGTATTTCCTTGATTTGTCGGTCTTGTTGAAGATGTTGAATAAAAACCTTTGCCTGATTCATAACCGCTTGTACGAGTTGCGATTTGCCCGTTTTTTTCTTTTGAAGTTGTTTTTTTATAACTAATACTCATAATTTACTCCTTACTTTACAATAATATCGTCTTTACCTAATTTAATTGCTTTAGTCAATATCAGCAATGTATTTATTATATTAAAAGCAATAATCAATCCAAAAGTTTTTTTGATTATGCTTTTCATTTTCTTTTTATTATTTATCATTTTAAACCTCTTTATTTATACTTTTTGGATTGTTCTATAAGTGCTTGCAATTCCTTGACATCTTTTTCAAAATCACTCATTAGTGAATCAACGGAACCGATTGTACTGACAGATAATTCAAATAGTTCCTCAACACTTTCGCAATACTCTAAATTTTGAATCAATTCTTCTGAATTAAGAGTTGATAATAATTCATTTAATCCTTTTTGCAACACTGAAGAAATATTGGTGCTTGAATAATCAGGTGAATTAATATATTTTTCCATCATTAAATCACATTTATTGCTGATTTTGGTGTTTAAATTAATTGCCTTGATATTTTTTTTTTATATTAAAAATGTTAAAAACAATTTCCATAATATTTGGTTTACCTGTTTCTAAATCCATCATACTGTTAAAAAATTGTACAAAATATTGTCCGTAATGATATGAACAGGCTGGTGCACTAATATAAATTTTTCCGTCATTGCCCATTCTTACAATATCATAGTTTGCACTAATGATTTCACGATTATAACTATCGTTTAAACATATTGCATCCATTTTTTTGTTAAGCGTTTCAGATGCCTTAATACAATATGCCTGTGCACAAAGCATTAGTCCATATTTCTGCGTTTGTGGAGAAAGCATTAAAGATTTGAAATCTTTCTTTGAAACATTTGAAATTGTTATTTTTCCAGATTGAATATTTTCAATCAAATATTTCTCTGACATTAAGAATCATCTTCCTTTTTCAAATCAAATTCTTTTCTTTGCTTAATTATTGTTGTTAATAATTTCTTCCCCACTGACGGATCATTTTTAGGATTTAATGTTGATGACATCAAACCTTCAGATACTTTTACAATATCTGCAGTTGGTTTTGCACAGCCAATTAAAGGCAGGGGATTCTCAGTAGCAATCGCTGCTGCAACTTTTGCTCCAATTTTTGCTGAATCTTTGGCAATTGCTATAACACTTTCCTTATTTTTGATTCGTCGCTGGGTATATACGTCCATGCCCACATCATATGAACCTATTTTGGCTGCCTCAGAGGAAGAAGAAATAAATTCCTGGAAAAATGTTAAATAATCGAAAGCAGAGAATGTAACGAATCTGCTTAAATAATCCTGTGCATACATAATATCATCAAGTTTTTGATTTGCTTCCTGATATGGGATATAGAATACATCTTCTAAGAATTCCAAAGCTCTGTCTTTTACTCTGCCGTTTTCAAGGTCTGCTGTTGAAACCACCATCTTAGCAATAGAATTCATATTTTCTATCCCTGATGCGTTGATTGCAGTCATATTGCCCTTATTTAAATGCGGCAAAGAAGACGTAACTTGTCCTGCTTTAATTCCTGCAGCGACTGCCTCATGACTAAGTTGAATTCCACCAGCCAGCATAATACTTTGCACATTAGAAATCATAATAGGGGTTACTTCCGTTCCATGATTTATGTAGCCAATCCAACTCATAAAAAACTTTTCGTAGTTTAATTTGCTCATACGTGATGATATTGCGTCTTTTATATACGGTACAGCAGTTGTAGCTAAATTGACAGCAAGTGCTGTTGTTTTTCCTGCTGTATCAACACTTTTTTCATACGCTGCTTGCTTTGAAGAATTTATAAATCCTAACTTTTCGTACCATTTCAGACTTTCATAGAAAGCTTTTTCTTTTTTCTGCATTACTGTTCCAGAGAGATAGGCTGCAAGCTTATTACTTGTAGCTTTATAAACATCTGAATGTAACAAATCACCAACATGATCCAATTGTACAATAGATGTTAATGTATCTTCTGAATATCTCTGAATCTGATATTTAACATTTTCTGATAAAACTGCTTCACCCATTTTCAGCAACTCCTTCTTAACATAATAAAGTAATCTATCTATAAGGTATTAAAGAATTTCATATCAAAAATGTTTCTGTTATAATAGAAAATATATTTGTAAATAACATGAGTTCCACAGAAAAATTTTAAGATAAAAAATAAGGGAATTTCCTTATTTTTGTAGGTGCAGTTGCCCATACAAAAGCAACCATCGAACTCACGTTAAATAAATATTGCTCAATCGGATACTTGAAAAATATTTTTCGCCTTATATATACCTGATATAATTATACACAAATTAGCTGTCTAATTCAATATCTTTTGTAAATAAAAACAAAATCGTCATATTCTACAAATAACAATTGCAAATCAATCATTTCTAACAGTCCGTTTTATGCAAATTTACTAACATCAGATATATAAGTTGATAAAGAATTTTATATCGAAAATGTTTCTGTTATAATAGAAAATGCATTTGTAATTAACTATTGCTCAATTGGATACTTGAAAAATATTTTTCGCCCTAATAGTAAAAAATTTCCTATTTTCTTAAGACAATGTTTATAACCGGGTACAGATGTTTTAATTTAGTTCTGACATCAGAAGTAGTAAAATGCCATTCAACACCATGCTGTTTATCATTTCGGTCAACATACCATGACTTTAATAGTGAGCGAAGTGTTTCAAGGTCAGGTATACGTTCTTTACCAATGCATTGTCTGCCAAGTGCAGATAATTCAATTTCTGCAATATCTAACCAGCTGCCATGTCTGGGTGTATAGTGAATCTCAAGTCTTGAGGCCAGATTAAAAGCTTTCTCCGGTGCAAAATTTTGATATAAAGAAGCAATTGAATGTGTATTCAAATTATCCATAACAAGGACAACCTTTTCTGCATCTGGATATTGCTGAGTGAGCAGCCATTCGATTTGCTTTGCCCAGTCTTCTCTTGTACGGTGTTCCTGAGCATCTGCATAACGCTACCCGTTCAATGGTTCTGTAAACAAGAAAATAGCAGCAGTTCCATTTCGTATATATTCATTATCTTCATAAGTAGTACGACCATCTTTTAAACGCAGGCTCTTTCTTGCAGAGGCAAATAGCTGCACAGGCTTTTCATCCATACAAATCACAGGTCTTTTTTCATCGTATGGTTTGCTGTAAACTGACAGAACGTCTTCCATCGCAGCAACAAAAGCTGCATTGTGTTCAGGTGGTATACACCAGCATTTTTTCAAGTGAGGCTTAAATTCGTTTTTTTAAGTATGCGGGAAACAGTCATATGTGAAATTGAGTCGATGTAATTCAATTCAACACATTTTTCTGCAATTAGTCTGACAGACCATCTGCTATACCCTTCCGGAGGCTCTCCGCAAGCCAAAGCAATGATACGAGCTTCAATATCTCCTGTAACCTTTGCCGGAACAGGAGGTGTTTCACGTTTTTTGCGGTTGATAGTTGCTTCAAGGCCCATATTTACATAGGATGTCCGAACATTGTGTACAGTAGTAGGCGTAGTATTAAATGCAGCTGCAATTTCTGCAGCCGTCATATTTCCTCTGTCCGAGGCGAGAAGTATATTAGCTCTATAATGGTTCTTGCAGGGGAATTTCCCTTTTTAACAATATCTGTGAGAGTTTTACGGTCTGTCTCATTTAAATCAATAATATATTTTGTGCTTGGCATAATGAACCTCCTCATCTTGTGATAAGATTATTATACCACAAAAAGACAATTCTTGCAAATATTGAGCTGTTACGGAGTACTAGATGTTTTCCATCACTATATTTTTCTATTAATGTATCTGCTTTTATTTCCTCATAAGCATTAATATAAAGCATCGGATATCCCGCATCAATGTATTCTCTGAGATTGTCTTTAATATTCATTTTACACCTCTTATAATATTTTTTATCATTTTAATCAATTTAATTTTTACTTGAATGTGTTAGATTACAATTATATACGTTAAATTATATCACATATTTTAACAAAAGTCAATTAAAAAAATATAATACTTTGGTTAAAACAACTAAATTTTAAATTTCCCAGCAAAAACCGGAGGTACCACATTATGCATCCGGAATTTACTTATCAATCAGTATAATTACATATATTTATTAAATCAATAATATAATTATTTCGTTCCCAAAGGTCCGATACCGCATTTAAGTTTTGGCTTCTTATCAATCGTTTCACATATAAAGTCACCATAATCAGCAATACCGAATTTCTTCGGACTACCATTATAAAACATTCTTGCTGATGTTCTGAAAACAAAATGAATATATCTGTCCTTTATGCTGTCTGAGAAATTCCTTACTCTGTTATATTCTGCTTCCTCGTCATCATCAAAAGGTATCATGTAATCAAACAAATAACTTCTCTTATCGGTAGCAAGATAAACATTATCATCTGTAAGAAATATCTTTCTGCATTTAGCTGCTATAAAACATACACGCCACATTGCAGGTCCGTCAATATCCTTAAAATCAGTAAAAGCATATTCATCGTATGAACTGCATACTTTTATACATGGTTTTGATTTATTATTTTTTCTGAAATATACATACATATTTGCAATAGAGTCATCTTCATCAAATGATTTTGCATACAGTATATTCATATTTCCAACGCTGTATTCCTCACTGAATGATTTAATGGAATCCACACAGATGATATGTATATTATTTCCATTGACAGATTCAAGAATCTTATCAGGGTCATATATATCCTGCATTTCATTACTCTTTTTATCTTTAATCTTGTAATGCTTACTGTCAACCTTGATTATATTCTTCTTTGAAGTTATAATTTCTGTGCAGTTTACAGCATAATTATCAGCAGTTTCATCATTTTCAAACATATAGATACTCTTCCTCATAATATCCATCATAAATATATCCTCTTTCTTTTAAATTTTTTCAGAATCTGTAATTTCATATTCTCATTATACGCATTCAGTCAGACATATGATTGTCTGTTCAAAAAAAACTGTTTACAATTTATATTTCTATAATGACTTCCCGAATTCCCGAAAACATTTTGTAACAAAGATACAGCTTATAATTGTATGTATGATTAGTACACAGATTCTGTTGCTTAACCATCCCCATACCAACGAATTTCTATTACCTCTAACGAAAAAATTCCTCTGCTTTTTATGTCTATTCAAAGTTGCCGTGCTGTACTGTAAAAAAGCTTCTTTAGGTGATTTTTCCATATTTAAATTAATTATAGCATAATAGAAAAATTCTTTAAATAACCAATTCTTCTCATTTCATATAATATCATTATTCGGGGTAAAAAAATATATGTAATCAGTTTATATCGGCACTGCATCGTATGCCTCAGCGAAACCGCTTATTGCTAAGCTTCTGTTCCGCTGAGGTACGACACATTAAAAGGTTCAAGTCATATTAGTGGCTTGAACCTATTTATCAATATTCAGAAGCAAACAACATAGTACAATTGACACCATCATCAATGAGATAGAGTTTCTCATTAATCGGCTCTGCTATCATCGGGATTATGTACGTCATTTCAAATTTCGGCTGCTCACTTGTATGCTTTATTACCTGTAAACCATTTTCAACACTGAGATTGAATACCTGTAACCAATCTTTAGGCTCAGGCATTTTATCCACAGCTTCCCACAAAAACAGCTGTAATTCGATACATACGTTTTCATTAACTCCTCTGGTCAAATATCTTCCTTTTGATTTTTCAAACATATTTTCTACTCCTTTACATGAGAATCAAATAAGGCGTAGAGTTCTCCACGCCTCATGGTTATTTTTTCTGTAAGCTTATCAGTAACACCAAGTCCAACATCAAGCACTATATCAAAATCATAAGGACGAACTCTTACTTCCTTAACAAACTGCTGTATAAAAGTGCGGTACTCCTCTGTATTACGCTTTAACTCTTTCCACTGCTTATACAGGTATTCAACATCTTTATACTCTATCGGCATAAGTAACTGCATTTCTTTAAGCCTTGTTTCAAGCTGTGCTTTTTCATTTTCAAGAATTTCCGCCCTATGTATAAGGCTGTCTGTAAGTATGCCTTTTTCAATAGCCGTTGTTATATTATTCAGATTTTCAAGCACCTGATTATACTGCTCTGAAACAGTATTATGGTTTTTGTTATAGTCCTTGTTATACTGTTTAACATACTTATTCACATTACTGACCGCCTTTTTAAGATACACAGGATTAAGCAGTTTTTCACCAATCAATACTGATACATGAGAATCAATGTAATCTTTATTCAATTCCTTATTCTTACATTCTTTACGGTGTGTAGGACATCTGTATGTTGCAAGTCTTGTTTTACTTCTTCCGCTGTACCGCACATTTCCAATCATTCTTTTACCACAAACGGAACAAAATATCTTTCCTGTAAGCAGGTAAAACTCTTTACTGTGATAGCTGCCTGCATTACGTTTATTAGCAGCTTTTATACGTTGTGCCTTGTCAAACATTGCTTTCGATACAATCTGCGGACATCCCCCCTTTATGCAAACTATCTTATCAGCAGGTTTAGTCTTATGACCGTTCCTCTTACCGTCAATATCCTTTGAAGCCAGTCGATTATATACAAAGTTACCTGCGTATTTTGGATTTGACAGAATTTCATACAAAGATGACTTTGTAAATGCTCTTCCTGTTTTTGTATGGTAATTCAATTCGTTAAGCCTATCAAGAATATAGCTGTAACCATACCTCAACGTATACAATTCAAAAATCAGTTTGACTATTTTTGCCTCTTCTGGTACAATTTCAAGCTTTCTTTCAGAGTTAATGCGATAGCCTAACGGCGGAATCCCTCCGTTATGAACGCATTTGTATGCATTCTCCATGTGTCCACGGATTACAATTTGGGATAACGATTTGGAATAATATTCGTTCATGCCGTCAAGTAATGATTCAAGAATAACAGATTCTGGTGAGTCAGTTAAATTTTCATTCACTGAACAAAGCAGAACATCATTCTTTTTCAATTTATTTTTGTAGATTATGGAATCGTACCTGTTTCTTGCGAATCTATCAAGCTTATAAACTACCACACGTTCAAAATTATGATTATAACTGTCGGAAATCATCTTTTGAAACTGCTCCCGATTATCAGTAGTACCTGAAACTGCTCTGTCCTGATAGGAACTGACAAGAATCCAGTTCTGTTTTTTGCAGAATTCCTCAATGCTTCTCATCTGACCTTCAATCGAGGTTTCATGCTGATTTGAAGATGAGTACCGGCAGTAGGCAACAGCACGTATTCTTTCAATTACAGCCATATTCAAGTCCTTTCAATTTCAAGTAAGTAATCCTCAGCATAATTATCGCTTACTATTCTGACACTGTGTAAGTACATCTTATCCCCAATTTCAAGCAGTTCAACAAACTCCATTTCACTCATCATTGGAAATTCAGAAAATTCGTTCTTTTCAAGTACAATAAAACAGCCTATATCATCAAGAGTATCAACTGAATATTCATTCATTAATGCTGTTATCTTTTTAGATATATATGCTTTAAGCATTACAGGTTTAATCACGTCTGCTTCTTTAAGATTTGTAATTTTAATCATTTTTCAATTTCCTCCATTTCAAAGGGTTCAAGTGTCCATCCACTTCGTACCGATGGTGTAAGCGGATGACAAGTGTTTTTCCCAATCTGATACATTTTGTTTGCATAAGGTTTCATCAAATTAAGCACATACTTCTGACGTTCTCTTACTCTCTGCGTGTTCTTTCCAACAGTCCCCCAGGCAATTATTATCGCATCACTCATAGTGGCGTACTGCTGTATTATTTCATCACACTCTTTTGCAATCAGGTCATCATCGCTGTTGAATCTTAGGTTCAGCTTACTGGTTATCCTACTGTATAGATTTACGATGTTTACACTTCCAAAGCCGAGTGCTGAAAGATTATTCAGCACCAGCATTGTTGTAAGGTCATGATTAAGAGTGTCCGCTGTATTGGGATGTATCATTATTATCATTGCCGATTTTTTATCCCTGTTCCATTCTTTACGCAACAATACACGATGTTTTTTATCATCTGAAAAAATAGCCTTACTTTTTATGGTAGTTGTTTCTGTAAACATTTTTTCAATCCTTTCAAAAAAACAAGGCGGAAACATTTTACTGCTGCCGCCCGTTTAAGCCTTACTTTTTCTTGATGATTATTTTAAAAACCTTAACCACCACATTAACTGCAATTTTAACAATCGGTTTCATTCGTATTATTCTCCTTTACTCTGTTCATCATGATTGATACCGCCAATGCACTTTCTGCTACAAGAGTAAATATCACACCTGCAATAAATCCCTTCATATTTCCACCTCCTCATTTTCATCAATAAATTCCATATCAAGAATCATGTCCTCAATCTCATCGTATGTATAACCCAGTGAACGCATATAGTCGATTTGTTCCTCTGATACTCCGTAGTATCCGCATATTGATTTCAGTTCGTCAAAGAAATATTCTTCATCAGCTGAACAATCAATATCATCATACCAGTTATACCATCTGCCGAAAAATCTTTCTGTTTCATGTATTTCAAATTCTGACAGCCATATTTCACCATTTGGTTCTATTTCAATGATATTTCCCTCATCGACAATCACTTCATTACACTGAATTTTGAATCCAGATGATTTAAGACCCTTTTTCAAAATATCAGTTGTTGAAGCATACACATACAGTCCAAATTCCTTATAATGGTACAATTTAAGAGGATTACTGCCTTTAACTATGTAAAGTGTGTTATTATCTTTAAGTATTGTAAACACAAATGAGCCTTCCACTGTTTCAGACATTTCCTTTATTGAAGCTGTATTCACATTTTCATTCTGTTCAAGAAGCTGTACTGCTATGTAGGAATCTGTTTCAATTTCAGTTTCAGGGATATTATTTCTAACCCTTAATTCCTTATCGTTATACAATACTCCATTGTGAGCAAGGCTGAAGCAACTTTCTGCTGTTCTGCCCTCAAACGGGTGATTGTTGTAATTCTTACTCTCTGAACCCTGTGTAGTCATTCTTGTATGCCCGATTACTGCTGTTGTTTCTTTCGGAAAATACAAATTCACTTTATGGGCTGGTTTTGGTGTCTTATATGTAACGATATTTCCATTATTTACATAGCTTATGCCTGTTGCATCTGTTCCTCTGATTTCAGCTGCTTTTGAAAGTTCTTTTATCAGCTTTATCAGCACTTTATGACTTACCTTTTTACCATAATCAAGAAACCCGAATACTGCACACATATCACATTTCCTCCTCTGCTGTAACTTCATCATTGATATAGAGTTTTCTCTCTTTAAGGTACTGAATCAGCTCTTTATGAACAATTCCTGCAACAAAATCATTCCATGACTGTTCTTCAATTTCTTCTTCAGACAGCAAAAGAGCCACATTACATATCTCATTTACGAGCTGTAATGTGGCTATGAATGTATTGTATTTTAATGTACCTCTGAAAAGTCTAAACTCTATTGTATGGTAATTATTGAGATTTACTGCAACATATCTTCCATTACTTCCTGATTTCGCCTTATCCAGTATTTCCCTGCCTGTCTTTTCAAATCCGTATCTTGCCGACCAGCGGTTCATGCTTGACTTTCTTCTTCTGGAGAATTTAAACAGTTCATTCCAATGTTTTTCTACAAAGTAAAGTATCTTGGAAATTATTTCTTCCTGTTCATCTTCTGTATCACCGAAAGCACTTCTGTTTACATGAATATGCAGTCCACAGGTTGATGTCTGATGTGAAAGATAGTCAAGACGTACTGATTCATGCAGAATATCTTCCCAATCCATAGCTCCCATATGATATGCCAGTGTCATTGGATGGCTCACTATTTCAAATCCGTCATTAATCGAACCATCTGCTTTAATGTATATGGTTTCATCATATCTGTTGGCGATATCCTTTATTCTTCTTGCATTATCACCATCTTTTCCGCCCTCATCAACTTCAAGTTCAACACCAAGAAATAATTTTCCCTCTCCATAGAATATCGGGTCTGGTTTGTAATTGTATTCCTCAATTTCATCATCTGAATCAAGCTCATCATAACAGTAACTACAATATGGAAAGTCATTCCGCCAACAGGTATCATCATCGTTTATGATTCTATCACAGTTTTCACATCTGTGATAATAATCATCATAACATTCCTGACATAACCATGTATGGTCATCTGTAATACAATTTTCAGTGTAAATCATATCACCACAATGGTCACAAGCTATACAATAATCTTCAACGCATGACTGACACAGTACATCATTTTCAACTATGGTTTCTTCACCATCTGCAATTTCTCTTCCGCAACAATCACATATTCTTACTTCTTCTTCCATTTTTAAGTCCTCCTATACAATAAAAAAATTCTGAATAAGGTATGGAAAACCTTATTCAGAATTATAATGTATATTCAAATTTAAAAGACGATACGGGTATCCGATATCCCGAATTTTTAAGAAGAGAAAAATATATTTACTATCTACATTGCCTTTATTTGCCATTTTCTATTGCTCCACATAGTAAACCCAGGTATTTCCCTGTTTTTTTGAACACCTTTTAAGTTTGCTGAATTTTCCGTCAACATACATTTTGCTCACTATTGCCCCAGCAAGAAGTTTTTCATTTCTGCTGAACATATCATAAGTTGCAGGATTGTAATGCTCTATCATCTCTTTGACTGTAACTCCTGTACGGTTGCCTGGATTATCCTTGCAATACCTATATACGGCTTTTAATGTTGTAAAAAAATTATTCCTGCTTATAAATTTTGCAGGTATTGAATATCCGTTGTCAAATATAATCATATCATTTATAAACTGCATATCATATTCCTCCGTAATTATTTTTCAGTTCTATGTTATCGATTCCTACTATTTCGCTGTCATTAACAGAACAGGTGATTTTCAATGGTTCTCCCATAATATCAAACACTTCTGCTTCTGCGTTTGCCATCATTTCATACAGAAATTCTTCCGGTATATTAAGGTCGATAATAGTATCATAGCCAAAAATTGCACTGCTGTCATCAATTCCAACCTTAACTGCAAGATTACCCTCGATTTCAGAATTTCCAATAGAAAGCATAATACCATCGTATTCTCTGACAGATGTTTTATTCATTTTTATCATACTATCTGTTCCTTTCATTAAAATCTTTGTAGTCTTATCTATTGATATTCCACTGTTAAGTGTTATATTTACATTATCATAATCAACTTCTATTCTGTTGATAATTGTCTTTAAAAATTCCATATTATTGATACTGCGTTTAGTTTGAAGATAATTGCTGAACCTGCTGTGAAGAAGCTCCATATCCTCTTCTGTAAATGTATGTGCCTCCCTGCTCAGATGTGTAATCTGAAATACCGTCTGTTCCTTCTGCTGTTCTATCCTTTCAAGTCTGTTCATAATACTGTTTGCAGCTTTGCCTTTTTCAAGAACTTTCATCAAATTTTCATGTGATGATTCCAGTCCTGAGAGCTTGCATCTAAGCTGATGATACTCACTCGACATTGCCTTAGCGTGATTCTCCGAAAACTTATTCAGCTCTGACATAATCGGCTGCTTATTAGGTTCGGAGAAAATACATTGAGCTATTGCGTTTATAACAAATGCCTCCACATAATCTGCACGAACAGCCTTATTACCGCATTTATGATTACAATTGTACTTATGATATTTCCTGCCCTTTGAATAACTGACCCCACCGCACATAGAACTGCCGCATTTGCAGTATATCAGCCCGGTTAAAGGGTAATATCTGTTTGGACTTCTTTTACTTGCCTTTTCAGCATTTTCCTTGAGCCTCAGCTGTACCTTGTCGAATATTTCTTTTGTCACGATAGCCGGACAGCCGCCCTCAATTTTCAAATAATTTTCTTTATGTCTGTGTGTGTTACGCTTGCCATTAACATCTTTAGGTGAGGATTTATCCCATGTATAACAGCCAAAATACTTTTCATTGTGAAATATCTCATTTAATGAAGATGGGGTAAAAGCATTACCTTTTGCTGTTGTATAACCATTTTCAGAGAGCCAATCACAAATATCAGAGCTTCCATAGCCATCAGCGTATAATTCAAACATTTTTCTTACCGCAGGTGCTGTTGTTTCATCTATTTCAAGCTGCATAGTATCACGGTTGATTTTGAAACCATAAGGAGGCAGACCACCCGTATGAAATCCATTTTCAGCTGCGGTATACAAGCCTTTTCTGGTTTCTTTGCTTAAATTGCGGCTATAATTGGCACTAATGGCAGCTAATACAGCCGTTGCAAGTGAGGAAGAGTCATCAGCTGTATCAATTCCGTCAGCTATTGCAATAAGCCTTATATTGCTCTCTTTAAACCTTCTGAGGTCATTAAACATATTTGTTTCATCACGATGAAGGCGGTCAAGTTTATGGACTAAAACTGCGTCTATATCATTTTCTTCAAGAAAAGCAATCATATGCTTGTAGGCAGGACGATTTGTATTGGTTGCGGAATAACCTTCCTCACGGAATATCTTGCATATCTGGAGATTATTTTCAGCCGCATATTTTTTTATCATCTTCTCCTGAAATGCAAGTGAAAAATTATCTATTTGCTTCTCACTGGATACACGGATATATGCAAGCACTAACTTCATTTTAACAAGCTTACTCATGCTTTTTCTCACTTTCTTTTATATCGCTGTACAGGTCAATAAGAACGTTAGCGGTTGCTGTAATGACATTATCGGAAGTCGGCGAAGTATTATTATTCACCACTGAGTCGTAGTTGTAATTCTCGTTCTGAACATTTTCTTTAGATATATCTGACCTATTAACTGTAAATGATGTTATCTTCATAATTACTCCTTTCTGACCGGGGAAAATCCCCGGTAAGTTAATATTCATAATGATTTTAAGCGTTAAAATAAGGGTCAAAATAAGATTTTTCTATTTTCTTCTCCGGTTTTGACATAGGAAGAGTATCAATAAGTCTGAACTTATAACAGGTAGTACAAACACCGTTGAAATTCAGTCTGCACTTGCGACCGTTTCTTTCGCCTTTACCTTGTCTTATAAGGTAACCTGCCTTATCAATTTCGCTGATTGTAACTTTCATATCCTTAAATCCGGCTTCAGCAAGAATCTTCTGTACAAGAGTTTCGGTTATAGCAACAGATGTTACAGGCTCTTTACCGCCTGAACCATAGCATATTATCTCCGTACTGCTGTGTCCTGCAACGTAGCTTGCTATAACGTCTATTGCATTATCTGCAAGGTTGTATTCGCTGGAAATAACTTTGTTCTGTTCTGCCATTATCTCAGCAATGCCGTAAATATCAATCTGAACACCAAGGGTATTTAATATTTCAGCAGTAAGATAAGTAAGGGCATATGAATTTATTAATCTTTCAGTATACTGATTATGGGAATCTTCTGTAAACTCTCTCATTTTATCCCTTGCCATTTCATATTCCTGCTGTAAGCTGTCAATGTGGCTTATAATATGCTCGATAAAAATTTTTCCAAGTACACCATAATTTGATGCTATGAAATCGCATATATCATCAGCGTGTTCTCTGCTTGTAGTGTATATTAAATTTTCTGCGTTATGAATTCTTACAACAAGACCGCCGTTTTGTGATTTTTGGCTGCTATGAAAATGCTCTTCACCTGTCAGAATAACAATTGTATTCCATGTACCACTTATCTTTTCGGTACAATCTGAATTGAGACGATGCTTCTCACGTTCTTCATATATGGTATAACCAAATTCGTCCGTTCTGACATTACCAGCAACACCGGCTTCGTCAAGAAACACTGGAACGCCCATTCTGCCACCAAGTCTTTTAAACATCGCATTGTTTGTAGACAGCATAGCTGAGAACAGCTTGTCATCATTCGGATTGCCCCACATAGATGCACAAAGTCTTGATGTTATGGTTTTACCAGTGCTTGATGCTCCAATAAGGTTGATACAGTAGGAATGCAGGTCAATATTGTATTTCAATTTAAGTGCTGTCATAACAGCCGCACCCATAGAGGCTGACATCACATACTGAATAGGAATACTTTCAGAAATCAAGTAATTCAGCTCCTCGATATATTCATCAGCACTGTCATAACGGTTTTGAGTGGTTAAAAGTCCTGTATCATATCCGCTAAAGGACAGCTTACTATCTCTGTATGAGAATCCTAACTGCTGTTCTGCGGCTTCTGTAGGAAGTTCTCCGAGGATTTTCTTGCAGTATATACTGAGCGTTAAACTGTATCCGGGTGAAACTGTTATTCCGTACTGTTCCAGTTTTCTTATATCTTCACTATGAAATATTGTTGCAGGTACACGCACAATAGTATTGCTAAGGTCATCGGAAATCTGTATATCTGCATACATTTCGCCGTTTATCGCCTTAACCTTTCTCACAAAAGAAAAATCTGTTGCAAGCCATTCAAGCTTATCCTCACCGGAAGCCATAGCTATACAGCCGCCGATTCTGCCCACAGATACCGGCATATTTCCTGCTAAGCCTGCATTTTTTATTGAAGTCACTGCACTTTCAAGAAAACTTTGCATGGTCTGCTGTGTAACTGCTGTTTCTTCAAACATTGGGATTTTCATATTTTTATTATCGCATACAGAAGAATTTATCACGTTTTCATTTGGCAAATGGGAATTTTCATTATCAATGTGATTTGCACATTTTGGGGCTCTCTTCATAGGCATTTTTTTGCTGTTTGAAGGTGCTGTTGGTGCAGTATTTTCGGATTCCTTTTCCTTCTGTGATTTTATGTATTCTGACAACTTTGGGAGAGGTTTACCAGTAACCAAATCATATCTCGTACCAAATGATTTTTTCTGAGCTACACCGTTAATTGAATTGATGCTGATATCAGGCTTTTTAGTTTTTTTCTTTACAATAGGCATAATATGACCGCCTTTCAAAATATTTTTGCAACAGGAAGAGAAAACTCTCCCTGTTGACTACAGTTCTTACATATCAGCAGATTCATCATACTGATACTCGAATGAAGTAATATTTGAAAATTCTTTTCCCTGTTTGCTGATATTTGACTCGGTTGTAAAAATAACATTATAATTCTTTATAGAAGAGAGGTCAACCTCGCCGTTATCATCATAAAATGGCTCAATGATATTACAATAAGGTTCTGCTTGAAAGTCACCAGGGTGAATAGATGTTCTGAACGTTCTTACTTCATCATCAGACTTGATTCTGACAAGTACTCTATCTCTGTCAGGAATGTACTCAACAGATAATAGCTCACCGGTATGCTCTCCATTTTTGATTACATAAGTATCAAAATTAGCGTTCTTTTCTTCTGCCTTCTTGGCAACAAAACTTCTACTAAAATTCATAATAATTGCTCCTTTTTGTTGTGAGAAGCAACAAAGCTGTTGCTTCTCGGTTCTTATTTACTTCTTAATTTTTTATATGTATGGGTGTTAGTCTGCAAAATCGCAGGATAACTCTAACAGTCTGTAATCGGTACAATCACCCTCATTGTAATAGCAATAGCACATTGTGACTTTTATTACCTTTCCAAGCATATTTTCAACAATATCGTTGTCTATGGTGATAAAGAATTCATGTAAACCATTTGAATCTTTACCATAAAGGTTGTATCCGAAATGCGGTACTTTTTCTGCTGCAAGCAGCTTCATTGTACCTGTGATAATCTCACAGTAATCCTTTTCAGTTTCAGGATTTGTTTCAATTGTTTTATCTGCATTGATAAATGATTTGATATCCTTCTCAAAAACTTCAAGATTTATATAATCTTTAACATATATTTTAGAAAGATTAAGGTTTGGAGTTCTGCATGAAGGATCGTATGCCTTTTTTAACATTAGCATCAACCTACTTTCTTCAATTTTTGAAACCGCTTGAGAACAACTACCTCTTTGGTTTCTATTGAAATTCTACCACTTTTTTAACAAAATGTCAGTCATAAAAGGAAAATAGGTATTTTTTTTCGACCACAGCTTGACATAAAAAAATGCAGTAACTGACTGCACAAATCAGTTACTTCTTTTTATAATTTCTTTTATAATTTTTGAAAAAACGTGATTGTCATCCAAAATTTTATTATTGATAAGTGCTAAATAGTATATCAGTATCACCTTGGTTTTCTGTTGATTAACAATGCTGTTAATGTATTTTCCGAAAGTTTCAGCTATTTTGTTTCGATTGTCTAACAAATGCTTGTATTGCTCAGAGTCGAATGCACACATTATAAATATGAACACAAACAGATGTGCAAATGCCTTAACAAGTTCTGTATTCGTCAGAACATCATATTCTATTGATTTTTTTATACAGGCATACTTAGCTATGTGATATTGCTCACAATGGGATACAAAGCTTTTTATGTTTATTACTTGTTGAGTAAGTGCCGGGTATTTATATCTTTCCCTGCCGTTAACTTTAAAATTAAAAGTTTCTTTTATACCTGGAATTATTGTATTATTTAAAGTTTCAAGAGTTACTGTACCTGCCGAATCGTCACTATATCTGTCTGAGCTGCCTTTTAGTGCTATAGGAATAAGCAAATCTTTTTTTATTTTTTCTTTTATATCCGTCTCATACATTATAGTACCAATCGATACAAATTTGCTCCTTTTTTTCTGTTCTTTATCCCATTTTTTATATATTTCTTTCAGCTCTTTTTCTATTGTCAATTCTTGAGGAATCAGCGACTCAATAATCGGATATTGTTTACTTGCATTAAAAGCATTCTTAAAAATTTCTTGCCTAATCTTAGGGATGTCTTCCTTTATGCTTTGCTGTATATCTTGTATTTTTTGTCTATTTGCTGACATCAAAGCTGTATATGACCCATACCCTGAACAATACTGTACAAATAAATCCTCAAACGCCTTATATATATCCTCCCAGTATTCTCTGTGATATACATAGTACATATACATTGCAAGAATCTTTTCAACCGGAATAATGCTTCTCAAAGCACCTATAAGACTATCTGTTTTATCTGTATTGTTCAATATTTCCAATATTTCATCATTATTACATTCAGAATGGCAGCTGTATATATTGTTAAGCTCTTTTATATCATCTAATGAATGTTCTCGAAAATATCGTCTTATATCTGCTTTAGATACTTTTTCCGGCTCTTTATAAGGCTGTGTCTTATTCTCCTCCATAAGATTAAACAGCGTTGCTATTGTGCCATATATGATGTCATCTGCATTGTTTCTTGGTCTTGTATTACCAATAGTGAATGCTCTCTTATCGCTCCTTAACTTAGCATTAACAGAATTATTTCTGAACCGGTCTATCCGGTTATCTGCCTTAGAATCATAATCCGCACTTAATGGGTAACGATATGGATTTCCGCTTGCATCAAGTATTATATTTGTTCTCAGTCCGAGAACATCATTGACCAAATCCTCATAGAACCAGTCCGTTACTTTTTTTATTATATATTCTTCCTGCATTATCTTCACCCGAATCCCCGAATAATCTTATATACAATCACTGCCGTTATAGCAAGTCCTTAATTTTACTTGGTTGTGATTGGTGTTCAACCCCGTTACCAGCCTATTTTTATTATTGCCTCAGATTATTTGTTTTTTATATACTTATTACAGCTGTTTCATAAATATCAAAAAATTACTGTATTTTCATATCACCCTGAACACAAGCATATCATCAATATCAACATTCTCAATATCGCAGTATACATTCCCTTTTAAAAAAACATCAATATGATAAAACAGCATACACTCTCTGATATATGCAATATTATTCTGTGAACGTCTTTTATAGCCAAGTTCTGACAGTAAAGTACGAAGTTTCATTTTAGCGAATTTTTTCTGATTTACATACAGAATTCTGATTCTCAACTCTTTGAAAATAAGATGATGCAGCATTGATTCTTCTTCGTTATTTTCACTGCCGTTTAATAATCCCAATTGTTCCATGTCTTTTTCTATGTAATATTTTTCATTCTCAAACTGCTCATGATTATTAATGCTGTTTATCTGAGCCATAACATCAAGAACAAATTTCTTTTGATTACTGCGGTATTCAGAATAGATAAAGGCATTATCATATTTAAAAATATCATTTAAAAGCTGTATTGCTGTAACAATATCCATTCCGTAAAACTGAATTATCAATGCTAATTCATATGGGGAATACAGATAATATTCCACTATTTATCACCCTTTTCACCATTACAGTAACGACAAAGTATCTGTAAATTGTCACTTTTGGTTTTACCGCCTTTATTCATTGGAATGATATGGTCAACCTGCAGCATTATTCTGTTTGAAAACTTTCTGCCGCAGCCTGCACATATATATGAACCATCTGAATTTTTTGCTGAATCAAATGCCGAATCACGCAATTCCTTTTCATATTCGGGGGCATATTTTCCGATTTCATGGAGCGGCATATCTTCAAACTGTCTTTTGCCGTATACAACATTATCTTCATCATCTTCAAAAAGAAATGGTGATGTTATTCTCATAATTTCACGATTAAGCTGATTGTAAAAATATTTCTGTTTGCCGAAAAACAGTTTTAACAAATTGTCATCATTGTCATTCCATAACTGCTGTATATATGCTGCCTGTGTTATCGGGTCCATTCTCTGTTCAACTATATGCTTTGCAATAACGCAGACATCTATTTTATTATTATCAAGGTCATCAAAGGTATAGAAACTTGGTGCTGATTCATACTGTGCATAGTATTTCAGAATATTGATTATATCTTTTTCATCATACGGCGGTATCATTTCACCAAGGAAAAATGTATCCCTGCATTGCTCCGCCATTTTAATGAGCGTGTCAGATGCAAGATATTCTTCATTGCTTCCGTATTCCTCAAACAGTACAGGCAATGATTCCATAAGCTGTTCATAGGCATTTCGTGTGCTGTCATATACCATGACCTGATAGGAAATATCCATGCCGTTTTCTTCAAGATATGTAAATGCATACATTCCTACAGGAATTCTTTTTGTAAATTCAATTTTTTCAAGTTCTTTCGTATCAGCTGAATCATTCAGCATTTTTGCAAATTCCTCTATCTTTGAAATTGCTATCAGGCGAATATCACGCTTTTCACGTTCTGTTCCGGTATCTGCAAAGTCATTATTCCCCTCAAAGATTGACTCAGGATTAGACCATGCAATTTTATCAAGACCATTATCAATAAATGAAACTATATATGCATTTTTTGTACCGCCGGCTTTTTCACCCCTTAACGCTCTTCCTATCATCTGTGTCATAAGAATTTTTGATACTGTTGGTCTTGTCAGAAATACAGTCTGTGTCTGTGGAAGGTCAATGCCTTCTGTAAGTATGTTTACATTGACAAGAACCTGCAATTCACCTTTGCGATATGCTTCATATACAAAATTATTATCTTCTCTGCTTCTTGTTGCACCAGTAACTGCATCTTTTACAGATGATACTACATATCCAGCCTTTATCCCGTATTCATTGAATAATGCTGACAATGCTATTGCATGAGCAACATTCAGAGCAAAAACAATTGTCTGTCCGTATTTTTCTTTATGCTTAACAAATCTCTCTACAATGAATTTATTGCGTGACGCATTATTCACCATGCTTTCAGCGAGTTCTTCAGGAAGAATATCAAGTCTTTGAATCATTTCAAGGTCTTTTGCACCTATATATGTTCCATATTCTTCGCCTGTTTCACAGCTTTCTATAATTGGATTTGAAAGAATCTGCTTATTTATAAGTTCTTTCAATGAAATCTGGTATGTAATTCCCTTTTGATTATGAACCGACATTCCATTTTCAATGCCGTCTGAATAAATTTTTGCAAGAAGTCCCTGCTCATTTTCAGCAGTACGGAAAGGAGTTGCTGTTAAGCCGATTAATTTAACATGATTAACTTTATTTCTGACATAATCTATTATTTTTCTGTATGTTTTCGCTGTAGAGTGATGTGCTTCATCTACAATCAAGTATATTTCATCTTCATCTTTCAGCCATTTATCAAGAGCAGACAAATTTCTTCCAACACTGTCCTTACTGATGATAAGAAGATTATCCTTCGGGGAAATATCAATCATTCTGTCATGCTCATTTGCACCTGAAATTATTCTGTACCGAAAAGAAGAAATGCTTGGTATTACCTCGGAATATGCATAACGCTGAAATGTTTCAGCTGCCTGGTCAAGAAGTGTCTGCCTGTGTGCAATCCAAAGAATTTTTTTATTATGGTTAATCGCATTTCTGAGAAGCCACACTGCCGCAGTATATGTTTTACCGCCTCCTGTAGGCAGAACAACAAGTGTACTGTATGAATCATTCCTGTTTATTATATCCAGATTGGTCATTGCCATTTTCTGATGTTCATACAGTGAACGAGGATTGTTCCCTGCTTTTGAAAATATTTCTCCATTTGATTTAATCTCAATATATGTTTCACTCATTCTATCCACCTCATTTTGTCAACTTCCTATTTCATTAATAAGACATATATGTCTATTAATATTAGCCGCCCGAATAATCTGTGTTCTATTAGCTTTCATCATTAAAAAATTTTATATTGCTTACATACTCTTCTATGACATCAGGAAATCCGTAACCGATATTCTGCGTATCTGCAACAAGTTTGATAATTCGCTCTTTAAGTTTCAAGAAAAAATCATAGTTGTCATAGCTGTTTAATATAATTCAGATATATCACCAAGCTGTAATTTAACTCAATTCGCTATTAACATGATAAAAATAACAATTCAATCGTTTGCTATATTAAAAACAGCCTTCAGTTCATCAATATCTATCTGTCTAAAATTACTCTTTTTGCGATATGCAGCATGTTTTGCAGAACCATTTTTATTTGCTCCATACCACCAAATCTTTTCAATATTTTTCTCAAGATGGCTTAATAATTTATTACAGTAATCCGGCAATGCTTTTAATATTTTTAAAATATCCCCCCATGCAATAATAATGATATCAATTTCATCAGAATCAATATAATCCAGCAAAATTTTTTCGTTTTTACTACCTATTATTCGTTCTAATTCTTTTGGATATTTCTTTATTTCAGCAATCAATTCATTGCTTTTATGGGTTCTGTGTGCAAAGAGGTCAATAGTGATTAGCTCTTTAATTCCACATTTCTTATTATTTTCTAAGAGGTCGATTATTGCATTGCGTCTCGTAGCTTCAAGATTATCACCGCAAGAATTACGATGTTTAATATTTGGATTATTATTTCTAGCCAATATATACTCTTCAATTTCTTTTTTATAATCAGTTTTACTGGTCATGCGAGGATTAACGCCAATCAGCAACCCTCTTTTTCCATTTGGATATATAAATTCATTTTGTTCGTTTAACAATTTAACAGTCGAATATGTATATTCTGTGCTGGTTGTTTCTTGTGTGGTATACCAATAATCGTTAGATAAAGATAATAACTCTGAAATTTTTTTAGACTTTCGTTTTTCATCAAATAAATCTATATTTTTATTCATACACTACTCCTTTTATAATTCCGAGGACGCATACTGTCTTTGTACAATGATTTAAGCTCCTTAATATTTTTATTTTTCAAATGTTTGCTTATGAGCATATACCAACTTTTTGCTAACTTCCTGCTCAATTGTGCTTCCCGAATTCCCGAATTTTTTCTGAGAGATAGAGAAAGGGACACAGGCTTAGTTATTATGATAATACGCATTCTGGGAACAATTTCTATTCCAACACCAACTGAAAGCTATTACTCCTGAGATTATGCCTGTGCCTGCTGACTTATTTCTTATGGATTCTTTATCTGATATATCACTTTATTGATATATCATTCTATATTATTATCTGCCCACAACTCACACTGAGTCATTACAGCATCAATAGCTTCCGGCTGGTCATCAGGCGGATACTTATGAATTTTAAGAAGTTTTTTAATCATCATACGCATTCTCGCTCTTGCTGAATCTTTCTTTTGCCAGTCAACAGTTTTATTTTTACGCAAAGTTTCTGTTAATTCTTTTGTAATAGCTATCAGTTCTTCATTTTCATAAAAATCCTTTATGGCTCTTGGCTTTGTCAATGCATCATAAAAAGCAAGTTCATCAGCAGTAAGACCGAGTTTTTTCCCTTCTTCTCCTGCCTCTTTAATCTGCTTTGCAAGTTTCATCATTTCTTCGATTACTTCTTCATTGGTAATCATTCCATTAAGATACTGATTCATTGTACGCTGCATTATCTCAGAAAATTTTTCTGATTTTACTGCATTTGTACGTTTATATACCACAATCTGTTCTGCAATGAGTTTCTTTAAAAGTTCAACTGCAAGATTCTTTTCCTTCATCTTGGCTACTTCCTGTAAAAACTGCGGGTCAAACAATGAAAATTCTTTACTGATATCTGAAAACAGATTTATTACACCATCACTCTTTATACTTTGTTTAAGAAGTTCATTGATTCTTGCATTCATTTCTCCAAGAGAAATTTTCTTTCCTGTACCTTTATTTTCAAGACGCATTACAAGAACTCTTACAGATTCAAAAAATGCTGCTTCAAGTCTTAATGATTCTTCCACCATTGATGAACAAAGTGACAATGCCTGATGAAGCAATAATGCTTCTTTCAGATATTCTTTTTTATCTTCTTCCTTTGCAGGAGCTATTATAAAGTTCACCGCACCTGTAATAATCTTAGCACGTTCAAGGTCTGTTCCTGTCATAAACCTTGTGTAATCATACTGAAAAAAGAAATCTCTGCATACAGACAGTTTTTCAAGGAATTTCGGATATGCTGCCTTTGATATATCTGTATCACCATATCTATCCTTATCTCTTGCTGTATAATCATTCATAGCCTTTTTCAAGGCACTTGCAATGCCCACATAGTCTACTACAAGTCCGCCTTCTTTATCAGCATAAACACGATTTACTCTTGCTATTGCCTGCATAAGATTATGTCCGGACATAGGCTTGTACACATACATTGTTGCAAGTGACGGTACATCAAAGCCTGTCAGCCACATATCCACTACTATTGCAATTTTCAATGGACTTTCATTATCTTTGAATTTCTTTGCAAGTTCTTCTTTATGTGCCTTGTTGCCGATTATTTTACGCCATTCTTCAGGGTCTTTGTTTGATGATGTCATTACAACAGCGACTTTTTCTGTCCAGTCGGGGTGTATTTCAAGAATTTTATGATAGATTTTCAGAGCAATCGGACGTGAATAAGCTACAATCATAGCTTTTCCTGTCAGCAGATTTGCTCTGTTGTTTTCATAATGGTCAAGAATATCTGTAACAAGTGAATTGATTGTCTGTTCGTTTCCGAGAATAGCCTCCATTTTACCCAGCTGATGCTTTGACTGTTCAATAACGCCTGCATCTGCATTCTCTGCCATTAAATCATATTCATCATCAATTAATTTCAAAGTCTGCTTATCAAGTTTAAGTTTTATTACTCTTGATTCATAATAAACAGGGCGAGTTGCTCCATCTTCAACAGCCTGTGTCATATCGTAAATATCGATATAGTCACCAAAAACTTCCCTTGTAGATTTATCTTTCATTGAAATAGGTGTGCCTGTAAAACCTATATATGTAGCATTCGGAAGACTGTTTCTGATTACTCTTGCAGTTCCTATCTTGATTTTACCTGACTTTTCATCTATCTTTTCAGAAAGACCGTATTGTCCTCTGTGTGCCTCGTCAGCCATTACAACAATGTTTCTGCGTTCTGACAGACATTCAAAGGATTCTTCAAACTTCTGCATTGTTGTGAATATAATACCATTTGCAACTCTGCCGTCAAGGAGAGATTTCAAATGTTCTCTTGATTCAGCCTGAACAGGTTTCTGTCTGAGAAAATCACTGCACTTTACAAACTGCAAATATAACTGGTCATCAAGGTCATTTCTGTCTGTCAATACAACAATAGTAGGACTGTTTAATGCCGTCTGCAACAAATGAGCATAAAACACCATTGACAATGACTTTCCGCTGCCTTGTGTATGCCAGAAAACTCCGCCTTTTCCGTCTGTTTCCGTAGCTTTTTTAGTTGATTCTACAGCTTTATTTACTGCAAAGTATTGATGATAACCTGCAAGAATTTTTATCTGATTTATACCATCATTACTGAAAAGAATAAAATTTTTGAGAATATCAAGCAATCTGTTTTTCTGAAATAAACCCTCAAAGAATGTGTCAAACTGTGCAAATTGTGTATTCTCATAGCTTCCGTCAACTGTTTTCCATTCCATAAAGCGTGTTTCATCACTTGTAATCGTTCCTGCTTTGCTTGTGAGCTGGTCAGACATTACACAAATCTGATTGTAATAAAACATTGATGGGATTTCATGCATATAATTTCTAATCTGAGAATAACCTTCGCTTGCATCTGTATCTTCTCTTGATGGGGATTTCAACTCAATAAGAACCAATGGCAGACCATTTATAAAAAGCAGAATATCAGGTCTGCGGTTGCTGTTTTCAATAAATGTCCATTGATTCGCACAAATGAAAGAGTTATTGTCTATATTCTCCCAGTCAACAAGGTATATGAGAGTAGAACGTTCCTCGCCATTCTCCGTATATCGTGCTGAAATACCATTTTGCAGATAGTCTGTAAATACAGCGTTTTTCTGAATAAGAGTTCCGTTTTCAAAATTTCTTAATGTAAGAAGTGCATTTTTAATTGCATCATAAGGCTTGCTCTTATTGATTCTGAAAATGCTTTCTTCAAGCACTTCATCATATAAAGGCGATTTTACATTGTGGTCAATACTATATCCACAGACATACTCATAGCCAAGATTGTTTTCAAAAAGTTCAATTATGGCGTTTTCGTAGTCGGATTCTGTATAAAAGGCTGCCATTTTGTCAGCTCCTTTCAAATTTATGATTTTTAATAATGAAAATGAAAATTTAAACTTGTATGCCGCTTAAATCTTGACCTCTGATACGTCTATT
>JBJEQS010000234.1:0-2192 GCA_051881875.1 Oscillospiraceae bacterium | reverse complement strand
ACCACCATAAAGAAAAATATTGACTAAACACCGGAGGCGGCAACTTGCCGCAAAAAGCTGGGCAAAAAACTTTTGGTTTCGCTACTTTGCTTTGTAAAATCTTTTTTTAACTACCCGACCATTTGGATAAAATAAAACACTCAAAAGCGGCGGCGACTTGCTACGAAATGTGGGCAGAGTCACTCTGCTCATGCGTAAATGTCGGTACTATCTTCATAAGCATTTGTATAGTCGCTTCTGAATCATTTGCCTCTGCACACTTTTTAAGCTCCGCAAGATTTTTCCGAAATTCATGTTCATCAATATCTATCTGCTTTCCGATATATATTTTATCATGGGAAGTTGATTTTTTTTCCTCATCAAGCATAATTTCTTCAAACATCTTCTCGCCCGGTCTTAATCCCACAAACCTGATATTTACATCTTTATAAGGCACTTTTCCGTACATTCTTATAAGGTTTTCAGCAAGCGTTACAATCTTAACAGGCTCGCCCATATCAAGTACAAATATCTCTCCACCCTTAGCCATTGAGCTTGCCTGCAATACCAGTGCCACAGCTTCAGGGATTGTCATAAAGAACCGCACTATATCAGGGTGAGTTACTGTAACATCTTTTCCCCTTTCAATCTGTTTCTTGAAAAGAGGAATTACCGAACCATTTGAACCGAGTACATTTCCAAATCTTGTGGTAATGTATTCAGTGCTGTATCCACGCTTCTGGGAAATATACTGTACTATCATTTCACAGCATCTCTTTGTTGCACCCATTATATTGGTGGGATTTACAGCCTTGTCAGTGGAAATCATAACGAATTTTTCAACATTATATTCGCCTGCAAGCTCTGCCACATTGTATGTGCCGAATACATTGTTTTTAACGGCTTCTTCGGGGCATACTTCCATGAGTGTGACGTGCTTATGTGCGGCGGCATGAAATACCAGCTGCGGCTTATATGTTTCAAAAAGCTTTTTCATCTTGTCATAATCACGCACTGATGCTATGGCTATTTCAAGCTGAATTCTGCCGTCATACTCCATGATTATTTCCTGCTGTATGTCATAGGCATTATTCTCATAAATGTCCACTATTACAATTTTTTCGGGATTGTATCCTGCAAGCTGATGCACTATTTCAGAGCCGATTGAGCCGCCGCCGCCCGTAACCATGCAGACCTTATTTTCTATAAATGCCTTTATGGAATGTTCATCGAATTTAACAGGCTCTCTGCCGAGCAAATCCTCAATCCTTATATCCTTGACATAGTTGAAAACATTTCCGCTGCATTCCTCTTTATCAACAAAAATCTGACTCAGGTACGGCATAACCTTGACAGGCAGACCTGTTTTTGAACATTTTTCAAGAATTTGCTTTCTTTTCTTATCGTTGCATGACGGTATCGCAAACATGATTATTTCAATATTTTCGTCCTGACAAACCTTTTCGATTTCATCGGTAGTACCGAGTACATTTACACCCATTATATTAGTGCCGATTTTCGATTTATCATCATCAACAATACATATCGGAACATATTCATTTGCCGGATTTTTGCTGTCGCTCATAGATGTTGTAATATCATTTATAAGCAGCTGTGCCGCCCTTCCTGCCCCTACTATCATTGTACGCTTGCGTATTTTCATACGTCTTTCGGAAACAACAAGGAATGTTTTGCCATGATATATTCTCATGGGAATTATGAAAATAACGGCTATAAGATAAGTTATACTTACAAACTTAAATGTAACATTTTCTTTAAAAAGCACTGCACACATTCTACTCACTGTAAGACCCAGTGCAATTGAAAGCATACAGGTTGCGTAATCACTTAAATTCATTTTTCTCCACATAGCCTGATACATACCAAGTATATTCATAATCAGAAAACAAAAAAAGACATTTAAAATGATAACTATAAAAAGAATCTGTCCTGTAATACTTTGATTTTCTGTCAATGCCATTATCGTGTTGGAAATAAATGTTGACAAAGCGATAATGAACATATCAAAGAAAATCAGTAAATTTCTTTCATTTTTTTTAATTTTCATTATAATCTCCTAATATTTTGATATTATAAGAATATAATTATTATTTTAACATTAACGGCATGAAAAGTCAATGAATATTATAAAATTAACCACGGTTTTTGAATGAGTAAACAAATTATGAATAAATAATAACGTGAGTTCGACA
>JBJEQS010000233.1:0-2201 GCA_051881875.1 Oscillospiraceae bacterium | reverse complement strand
CATTTCGCTGTAAACAGCGACCAAAGGCTCTGCCTTTGGAAACCACCAGCTTTTTTGAAAAAAAGCTGGGCAAAAAACTTTTGCTTTCGTTTTAAGCTTAATAATAACATTCTGTAACTACCCAACCGATTGGATAAAACAAAATACTTAAAACCAGAGGCGGCGACTCGCCGCAAAAAGCTGGGCAAAAAACTTTTGCTTTCGTTTTAAGCTTAATAATAACATTCTGTAACTACCCGACCGATTGGATAAAACAAAATACTTAAAACCGGAGGCGGCAACTTGCCGCTTGCGGCTTAGTATAATTTACGCTTATCAATTACACGAACAGCCTTGCCCTCACTTCTTACGATTGACTTAGGTGCTACGAGGTGAACGTTGGCTTTGAGTCCGAGCATTGATTTCAGTTCTGCAACAAGTTTCTTTTCCATAACCTGTATATCAGCTACAGTATCAGACATACTGTCTGCCGCAATTTCAACATTTACATCAAGTGTATCTGTATTGTTAACTCTGTCAACAATAATCTGATAGTTTGAGGTCATGCCGTTGTTGAGGAGAACTGTTTCAATCTGTGACGGGAATACATTTACTCCCCTGATGATAAGCATATCGTCAGAACGTCCCATAGGTTTGGACATTCTTATATGAGTTCTTCCGCATGAACATGGTTCTGCATTGAGAACGCATATATCTCTTGTGCGGTAGCGAATCATCGGAAATGCTTCTTTTGTAAGTGATGTGAATACAAGCTCACCCTTTGAACCATACGGGAGAACTTCTTCTGTAACAGGGTCTATGATTTCAGCGATAAAGTGGTCTTCATTTATATGCATACCTGCCTGAGCAGAACATTCAAATGAAACACCCGGTCCGCTTAACTCTGTAAGACCGTATATATCATAAGCCTTTATGCCGAGTTTATTCTGAATGTCATTACGCATTTCCTCTGTCCATGCTTCCGCACCGAATATGCCGGCTTTAAGAGTAAGCTTATCCCTTAAACCTGATTCGATGGCAGATTCTGCAAGATATGCAGCATATGACGGAGTACAGCAGAGAATAGTTGCATGGAGGTCTGTCATAAACATAAGCTGACGTTCAGTATTTCCCGATGACATAGGCAGAGTAAGACAGCCTACCTTATGAGAACCGCCATGGAGTCCGGGGCCGCCTGTGAAAAGACCGTATCCGTAGCATACCTGACATACATCATCACGGGTTCCACCGGCTGCCATGATAGCTCTTGCACAGCAGTCCTCCCATAAATCAATGTCATGCTGTGTATAGAATGCGACAACTCTTTTTCCTGTTGTGCCTGATGTTGACTGAATACGAACGCATTCACTCAGCGGCTTGCAGAGAAGTCCGTAAGGGTGAGCATCACGAAGGTCATTTTTTGTAAGGAACGGGAGCTTGTGCAAATCCTGAATTCCCTTTATATCCTCTGGTTTCACACCTTTTTCGTCCATTTTTTTGCGGTAATATTTACTGTTTTCGTAAACAAATTCAATTTGTTTTACAAGTCTTTCGTTCTGGAGCTCTGTGATTTTTTCTCTTGACATTGTTTCAATGTCTTTCTGATAGTATCCTGCCATTTTTAATTACACTTCCTTAGTTAATTGAAATAACAAGCGGTTATGCTCTGAAAGAACATAACCGCTTATTTAATCGTTTTACGCTCTTTTACAGAAATCAGATTATTTTATTGATAAGACAGTAAAAATAATATATAAAAAACGCAAAAAAGCCTGCGTAAAAGCAGACCTGTGTAAAGACATATATAAAGGAGCTTATAAAACAGCGTGAAAGTGCCGGAATTCCATGCATATTCATTGTAAAAACTCCTTTCTGATGCTGTAATGCTGCTGACTACAAGATTATAACACAAATGTTCATATTTGTCAAGAAAATTGATGTTTTTATTTTGTAATACACAGCTTATTTAATGCTAATTCGATGGATTATTTTTGTAGGGGCGACCTGTGGTCGCCCGTTATGGTTTACTGGGAATTTTATTGTTTATGTTCTGCGAACTTCGTTCGCCTGTTATGGTTTACTGGGAATTTTATTGTTTATGTTCTGTGAATTTCGGTTGCCGGTTATGGTTTACTGGGAATTTTATTGTTTATGTTCTGCGAACTTCGTTCGCACAAACTTTTTTTGGAAAAAGTTTGACAAAAAACTCTTTTGAACGATTG
>JBJEQS010000232.1:0-9615 GCA_051881875.1 Oscillospiraceae bacterium | reverse complement strand
AGATTTGGAAACGCATATCGAAAGAGAAAGGATAATATCTTCTGGAATTAATTAACGAACTCACGTAATTTTATATTCCGCTTTAGAATAATTCCGGATAATCAGACAAGGAGTCAGATTCTGTTATGTTACGAATCGCATGGCAGGGCACTCCAACCGCCAGCGAATTCGGCGGAATATCCCTTGTAACAACACTTCCTGCACCAATAACACAGCCCTCTCCAATGGTAACTCCTCCGCAAACAGTAACATTTCCCGCAATCCAGCAGTTACTGCCAATAGTAATAGGTTTGGCATATTCTTTATCAGTTATTGTACCATCAGATTTAACATACGGATTTCTATCTTGCCAGCGAAGGGGGTGAATGGGCGTCAGCAATGAAACATTAGGACCAATAAATACATTATCTCCAATTGTCACAGGACAGCAGTCAAGACAGGTAAAATTAAAATTTGCATATGAGTTTGTACCAATAGAAGTAAAACAGCCGTAATCAAATTGAACAGGTCCCTGCAAATAAAAGTTATTGCCTTTTATTCCAAGTTCCTTTAAAATTTCTGTACGACGTTTATCAGTTTCAAGAAGCTCATTATACTCTTTACTCAGTCTATGTGCTTTGGTTCTGATTGAAACAAGTTCTTCATCAGACGGGTCATATATTTTTCCCATAATCATTTTTTCTTTTTCAGTCATATTAAATATCCTTTCATAATCACTAAGATTTGAATTTTATTCTATGATAAAACTTCCTATTTTATCCTTGATTTTATCAATTTCATATTCATCATCTGAATGAATGACAAGCATTAACTTCTTGCTGAGGTCAAGACTGAAAATACCCATTATAGACTTTGCATCTACCACGAATCTGCCTGAAATTATTTCAAAATCACATTCAAATTCTGTGATGTCGCTTACCAGCTTTTTTACATCATCAATTGTATTCAGTTTGATTTGGACTTCACACATTTTCTTCATATCCAATCAAATCAGATATTTCCTGCATATTTGGCATAACTTTCAATGCCCCTTTTCTTGTAGTGATAATGGAAGCTCCTGCATTGGCAAAACGTAAAAGTTCAGTCAGCTGGGATTCATCAAGGGAGTCAATATCATGTTCAAGAACAAAGTTTAACGCACAGCCAAAAAAGGTATCTCCTGCACCTGTTTTTTCAACAGTATTCACACTGTAAACAGGTGCTTTTGCCTTTGCGGTTCCGGTGTAAGCACAGCTTCCGTCACCGCCGAGAGTTATGAATATCAGTTTGATATTTCTATACTTTTCCATAAGCTGTAAAGCTGCTTTGTCGTAGTCGGAATGACCAAGAAGAAATTCAATCTCGTTATCCGATATTTTCAGAATATTGCATTTTGACAGACCATACTCTATTTCAGTTTTCGCATCATCAAGGCTTTTCCAGAGTGGCTCACGAAGATTGGGGTCAAATGATAGCAGTACTCCGCTTTCGATTGCCGTATCTATGGCAAATCTTGTGGCTTCACGAACACCCTCATGGGTTGAAGAAAGTGTTCCAAAGTGAAATATTTTTGAATTCCTTATTATATCGGCATTTACTTCGGTTTTTGTCAGCATCATGTCCGCTCCGGGATTGCGGACAAAGCTGAATTCTCTTTCACCGCCTGCAAGTGTATGCACAAATGCAAGAGTGGTAGGAACATTTTTATCCATAATAAGTCCGTCTGTACATATTCCGACACTTTTTATAGCATCGGAAAGCTGTCTGCCGAACATATCATCGCCGACTTTACCGATAAAAGCAGTTTTCTTTCCGAGCTTTGAAAGCATTGCAAGCACGTTGCAGGGGGCTCCGCCCGGATTGGCTTCAAATAAGGGATTTCCGCTTTCGCCTGAACCGTTTTCGGTAAAATCTATCAGAAGTTCTCCAAGTGCAGTAACATCAATTTTTTTCATGGTATTTCACCTCATTTAATTGTATAAAGCATATAATCTTTACCATAAATTTTTTCAGATAATCCATAAACAACGCTGCTTAGTACATATTCACCATTGTTTACAAATACTTCTATGAGATTGCTGTCAACATAGATTTCCAGCTCATATCCCTCATTGATAAGCGGAGTTTCAGCGGTAAGCCTGAAATTATCCTTATTTGCAAATACAGCTGAACGGTCAGTAATGATTCTGTCATTCTCACGTTTTATGATATATCCTCCGATATTAATGAATTCACCATTATTAAGTGAAGTTTTAATCATAAATCCCGAACTGTCAGCCTGTGATGGTGAAGTGATTTTTTTTGTAAAGCTGTTTTTTATGTTCGGGTGAGGTCTGAAATATATGTGATTATTTTTCACTTCAACAATTCTCGGAATACACATCATACCATTCCATTTACCATTTACGGCTTCCGGCATTCTTGCCCATGCAATTATAATACGATTTCCGTCCTTGTCGTTGGTACTCTGTGGTGCATAGAGGTCAAGTCCGCAGTCGAAAAGCTGATAATTTTCAGAAAGTTCCATTTTTCCTGTACTTTCATCAAATGCAGAAAACATACAGACTGGTAAAGAGTCATATTCCTTTCCGTCCTTTAAAAATCCCATTGGCGAAAATATGGTTATACCTGTGCCGTTAACTTCAAAATAATCAGGACATTCCCACATCCAGCCGAAATTTTCTTTTTCGGCATAATTCAGATAAGACCAGTTCTGTAAATCATCACTTTTATAAAACAACAGTCTGCCATTATTATCAGCTGTACTTCCCAGCACCATATACCATGCATCTTTGCCACGCCACACTTTCGGGTCACGGGTATGTGTTTTACTTCCGATTGTTTTTTCATCTATCGGCGGAATAACAGTTTTCTTATCTGAAACATTATCAAATGTTAAACCATCATCAGATGTTATCATAAGCTGTGCCGAAATAAAGTTGTCATTAAGACAATGATTGATATTTTCGGGGTCTTCCTCTGTATAATTTACACCTGTATAGAAAATATTCATTTTGCCGTTATATTCTATCGCACTGCCCGAAAAACAACCGCTTCTGTCATCTTTTTTGGACGGATAAAGGGCAATGCCTTTATCCTCCCAGTTAACAAGGTCATTGCTTACTGCATGACCCCAGTGCATTCTGCCCCATTGCACAGAATATGGAAAACACTGGTAAAACAAGTGATACTGTCCTTTATACCAGATAAAGCCATTCGGGTCATTTATCCAGCAATCAGGTGCTTTTAAATGAATTTTCTGCATAATATCCTCCTGTTAAAAAAGACTTTCTTCTGTCTGCTTGTCAAAGAAATGTATCCTTGACGGAATGAATACAAATTCGATTTTATCGCCGATATTGCTTACTTCATATTTGGAAACTCTTGCAACCGACTGAGTTCCGCCGAAATTGAAATACAGATTGTTTTCATTTCCCATAACTTCAACGCTTTCAACTGTTGCAGACATTTTATTATTCTTGTAAAGGTCAAGGTTCTGTGCATCAAACTTAATGTCCTCACCTCTGATTCCGAGAATCATTTCACCCTGTCTGCCGGCAAGTTTTGATATAACAGAATCAGGAAGCTTTATACTGTTTCCGTTTTCAAATATTACAGTATCGCCATTAACCCTGACATTGTAGAAATTCATCTGAGGCGAACCGATAAATCCAGCCACGAATTTATTAGCAGGTTTATCATAAAGCTCCATAGGCTTTCCGACCTGCTGAACAACACCATCTTTCATAATAACAATTCTATCTGCCATGGTCATGGCTTCAACCTGGTCATGAGTAACATAGATAGTTGTACTGCCAAGCTGGCGATGCAGCTTGCTGATTTCGCTTCTCATGCTTACTCTGAGTTTTGCATCAAGATTTGAAAGAGGTTCGTCCATAAGGAAAAGCTTCTGATTTTTTACAATAGCACGTCCGAGTGCAACTCTCTGACGCTGTCCGCCTGAAAGATTTTTAGGCTTTCTGTATCTGTATTCAGAAAGTCCAAGTATTTCAATTGCCCAGTCAACCTTTTTCTTTATCTCATCAGCAGGAACTTTCATGTTTTTCAGACCATATGAAATATTCTTTTCTACTGTCATATGCGGATAAAGTGCATAATTCTGAAATACCATTGAAATTCCTCTGTCTTTCGGCGGAACTGTATTCATGCGTTTTCCGTCAATATAGAAATCTCCGCTTGTTATCTCCTCAAAGCCTGCAATCATTCTGAGAGTGGTGGACTTACCGCAGCCCGAAGGGCCTACAAAGGCAATAAATTCGCCCTCTTCTATTGAAAGATTGAAATCTGTAACAGAATTTTTTTCTGCACCTGCATATTTTTTGCAAATATTTTTCAGTTCGATAAAACTCATAATTTAGCCCTCCTTAGAACCTGTTGACACTACACCCTCCACAATCTGCTTGGAGAAAAGTGAGTAAATGATGATAACCGGAATTGTAATAAGTGTTATAACCGCAAGAGTCTGTCCCATTGTAGTATTATCATTTGAAGTTATGGAATTAAGACCTATCTGTGCAGTTAAAAGGTCGCTTGATGTGAACACAAGTGACGGCCAGAGATAATCATTCCATACATTAAGGAAAGTAAATACGCTTACTGTTGCAACAACTGTCTTTGACATCGGCAGAACCATTGTGAAGAAATATTTTACAGGACTGCAATGGTCAAGCTGTGCAGCCTCCCATACATCATCAGGAAGACTTACAAAAACCTGTCTGAAAAGGAATATATTGAAAGGGTTTACTATCATCGGAAGAACATATCCGAATACTGTATTAAGAAGTCCCATTTTTGAAACAAACATAAAGTTGATTGTAATAATTGTTTCTGTAGGAATAATCATAAGCATCATGATTATTGCAAGCCATCTTTCACGAAACGGAAATTTGATTTTAGCAAGTGCATATCCTGCAAGACCATTTACTACTATTCCTGAAATAATAAGTATAGCGGCATAGAATAAGGTGTTGAGCATATAGCGTACAAAGCTTGTATTGAAAAGAATAGCCTTATAATTATCAAAAAAGTTTTCATTCAAAGCAGGGGGAATAAATGCCCTTGCGGAGTTCATATCAGCAGTAATTGCTGCATCAGGCTTGAAAGAATTTGCAAGCATCCAGATAACAGGGAACAGGAAAAACAGCGACATTATAAACATTACAGCAGCAAGTATGCCATTAAAGATTTTTTGCTTTTTTGTTTTCATGTTTATCCTCCTTATCCTTAGTAAGAATGGTCTGAATAATTGTAAGTATAACAACAAATACAGTAAAGACTATTGCCATTGCAGATGCAAGACCGATTTCCCAGTTGACAGTGCCTGTTTCATAAATATCATAAACTATTGTATAGGTTGAATGTGATGGGCCTCCGCCTGTCATTACCATAGGCTGAACTATCATTCTGAATGCACCGATAGTAACTGTTATAAATACAAATACGCAAAGCGGTTTCAGCTCAGGAAGTGTAATATTTATGAATTTGCTCCATGAACTTGCATGGTCCATCTCAGCAGCTTCATAAAGAGCCGGATTGATTGCCTGCAATCCGCCGAGGAAAATTATCATCTGATAGCCAACGCCTTGCCATACGCTCATAAAGGCAATAGAGGGAAGTGCCTGATTTGCACCGTAGATGAACGGCTGCGGGTCAATGCCGAAATTTGAAAGAACCGTATTAAGAATACCCTCAGGGCTGTATATCTGCATCCAGAGATTTGACACAACTGCAAGTGACATTACAACCGGAATAAAGAATGCAACCTTGAAATAACGCTTGCATATCGTAACTTTATTGATAAGCAAGGCAAGCCCTAAAGCACCGAGTGTCTGTAACGGCACTATTATAAGTACGAATTTTACAGTATTAAAAAATGCTGTTGTGAATAATTCATCTTTGAAAATCGTACTGAAATTCTCCAGTCCTACGAAATGTGTAAGATTTGGATTCAGTGCAAAATAATCGGTAAAGCTGTAAATAAGGGTGAGTATCATCGGAATGAACAGAAAAATCGTCATCAGAACCAGTGCAGGTCCGAAAAATGCCATTCCAAGAATAGAATTAGATTTATTTTTCATGTTATCTTGTGTAACGCCTGAGCTTAGCGTTTATCCTTTCTACAGATTTATCCATTTCATCTTCCGCATTTCTGCCGCTTAAACCTACGTCCTCAAGAACCTGCTGGAAAGATGTGCTGACCTGCGGATAAACAGGTGTTTTCGGTCTTGGGTGACCGTAATCTCTTAACTGCTCATATAACGCTTTGTAGTTTTCATCGTCTTCAAAAGTTGTAATCTGTTCGTATGCGGCATATGTTGACGGCATACTCTTTGTATTTTCATAAAGTAAAATTCCGCTTTCAACTCCGCTCATCCACTTTACAAGTTCTGTTGCACCATCAATATTTTCCGTTTTCGATGTTGCCGCATAAGCCCATGAGCCTGTGGGAGTATATCTTCCGCCGTCCCAGTTATCGCTGACTATGTATGGTGCAACACCGAGGTCAATATCACTGTAGCTCTGATAAATGGTGTTTACTTCCCATGCACCGTCAAATTTGAATGCTGCACGTCCGCTTTCAAACAGATTTTCTATCGGCGTTGCAGACATATACTTTTGCTCAACAAGTCCACGGAAATAATTGAAAACTTCTGCGTTCTTATCCGAATTGAAGTATCCTTCTGCTGTCAGTCCGTCATCACTTATAAGGTCACCGCCATTCGACCAGATAAACGGAGCATAATAGTAAATACTGGCTTCTCCCACAGGGAATGTCATATCAAGAGGATAGCCGTTTTTGCTGTCCATTATAGGTTTGAGCTGTTCAAGGATATCAAGAAATTCGGAGAATGTCCATGGATTATCCTTATCAGGAACTTCAATTCCTGCTTCTGCTAAAATGGATTTGTTATAATAAAGTCCCACACTTGATTCCATTGCACCGAGTGCATACAGCTTTTCATCAACTGTACCCTGTTCAATAATAGAATCAATATAAGCGTCCTTTTCCTCATCACTAAGCTCTGCAAGAGGCTGGATAATTCCGTTTGCGGCGTATGCTGAAATATTCGGACCGTCAACTGTTATAACATCTGGAAGGTCGCCCGACATGACAGATGCATTTATCTTGTCGGAATAACCGCCGCCGCTGTCGTTTCTTGGAATAAATTCTACATCTGCGAAATAAGTGCCGTTGTACTTTTCATTGAAGCTTTCTACTGATTTTTTATATGCTTCTCCTTCGGGAGTATCTTCAATAGTATGCACCCACATACTGAGATACTGTTCTCCTTCGTCATAGCCCTGCACATCACCGGGATTTACTGTTTTACTGCACCCTGTAAATGAAACTGTGCTGACTAAAACCGAAAGAACTGTCAAAAACAATGGTAGCTTTTTCATAGCTTTTTCCTCCGTTCTCACTAGAAGTAACCGGTTACTTTACTAATTACAGGATATCATATAATTGGCTGTTTGTCAAGGAATTCAGGAATTTTTGTAGAAAATTATAGATTTGATGCTGACCTTTTGTTTACTCATACAAAACCGGTTACTTTACTAATAACTTGATTGATTTTAAAATTTTTCTGTGCTATAATTATAAAGTAAAAAGGAGGCTTTAAAAATGGCAAAAAAAAATGTTACTTTTGCGGATATAGCTGAATATACAGGATTTTCAAAAACTACGATTTCAAGATATTTCAATAATCCTGATTCAATTACTATTGAAAATCAGGAAAAAATCTCTAATGCTCTTGAAGTGCTTAACTATAAAGAAAACAAACTTGCAAGAGTAATGGCTAACGGAAAAACTGAAATGGTAGGAGTTATCATTCCTAATCTGTATATGCATTATTATTCTGATATTCTCGACCGCATTATTTCTACTTATGAAAAATACGGCTACAAGTTCATTGTGTTTGCAGGAAATGAAGATGCCGATGTTGAAAGAAAATATATAAATGAACTGCTCGCCTACAAAACAGAGGGACTCATAATTCTGAGTCACACGCTTTCTTCAAAAGAACTGTCTGAATACAATATCCCCATAGTTACAATTGAGCGTGAGGACGAATATGTTTGCAGTGTAAACACAGACAACTATATGGGCGGAATTCAGGCGGCAACTGTTCTTGCAAAAAGCGGCTGTGATATACTTATACATGCGAATGCTGATTTTCCGGAAAATGTTCCTGCTTACGGAAGAATTAAAGGATTCGGAGAATTCTGTGAATCAAATGGCTTTGAGCATAAAATCATAATAAAGGATTTCGGAATAAGCTTTGAAGAAAACCTTGCTGAGATAACAAAGTTATTCAATGAGCTTGAGGAAATTGCCAATGACAAAAAGGTCGGAATATTCATGCCGAATGATACCCATGCTAACATTCTTCTTAATATTATTGTAAAAAAATATGGCACACTTCCGGATAAGTATAAGATAATCGGTTTTGACAATTCTCCTGTTGCAAGAGAAGCAGTGATACCTATAACGACTGTTGGTCAGCAGGTGGATAAAATCGCTGAAGAAGCAATGGAGATTCTCCTTATGCAGATAAACGAACGGAAAAAACGCAGACCTAAACCGCTTGTTTCACCGATTCACAAAGTTCTTACGCCTATTCTTGTACGCAGAGAAACAACTAAATAAACGTGAATTCGACAACCAAGAATAAAAGTTTTGGTCAAGCTTTTTCAAGCGGCAAGTTGCCGCCTCCATTTTTAAGTATTTTGTTTTATCCAAATGGTCGGGTAGTTAAAAAATGTTATTACTAAACGTGAGTTCGACAGAAAAAGTTTTGGTCAAGCTTTTTCAAGCGGCAAGTTGCCGCCTCCATTTTTAAGTATTTTGTTTTATCCAAATGGTCGGGTAGTTAAAAAATGTTATTACTAAACGTGAGTTCGACAGAAAAAGTTTTGGTCAAGCTTTTTCAAAAGCTTGTGGGGTCAAGGTGCAAAGCCCTTGTCGCCGTCCGCAGACGGCGAAATTCCACAGGGGTGTGGGGACAGAGTCCCCACCCAATCATACTCCAAAAAAGTTTTTTGTCAAACTTTTTTCAAAAAAAGTTTGGGCGGCTTTTAGCCGCCTGATGAAATTTCCAGTAAACTATAACGGGCGACCAATGGTCGCCCTTACAGAAATAAATCATCGAAATCACGTTATTTACTTGCTTTTTTCTTTGATTTTTTACCCTCGCTCTGTTCTCTGACACTATTTACAATTCCGGAGAATTTAAGTGCTTTATCTATATTTCCCAGCACTTTAAGCTTTCCTACTGTAAATGCTTTCACCGAATCAAGTGAGCCGTCACAGATTTTGAAAAAGTTTTCTGCTGATATAATAAATGTACAGTCACGGTCATAATATTCATATGGTTCAATATATACGTTTCCGTCTTTAAGTTCGATATAGAATATACCTTCACCCTCGCCCTTGATATTTACCTGTACTGCAATATGTTCGTCTGAATCCTTAAGTGAGCTAAGGTCATAGGAAAAGATTATATCTCTTGTTTTCTCAACGATTTCCTGATATGTCATATTTAAAATTCTCCTTTTACTTTAACGTGAGTTCGATAGATTTATTTTGTAATGGCGAACTATATTCGCCAGTCT
>JBJEQS010000231.1:0-2207 GCA_051881875.1 Oscillospiraceae bacterium | reverse complement strand
TTGTGCGAACGAAGTTCGCAGAACAAGAACAATAAAATTTTCAATAAACCGCAACTGGCGACCACTGGTCGCCCCTACAGAAATTAAACCATCGAACTAATGTTAATTAAAACCATTAAAAACGGAGGCATAATCATGAGCAGAAAACAGAAAAAAGTGCTTGTAAGGATTATAATAAGCTTTATTTTGCTTATAGCATTGAAAATAATTAACCTTGAAAATTATAATGAAATACTTGTATTTATCGCATATCTTGTGCCATATGCTGTAATAGGCTGGGATATATTATGGAAAGCATTGAGAAATATATTCCAAGGACAGATTTTTGATGAAAATTTCCTTATGGCAATAGCTACAGTCGGAGCGATGTTCACAGGAGAATTTTCCGAAGGAGTTGCGGTAATGCTTTTCTATCAGGTGGGAGAGCTTTTCCAGAGCTATGCTGTCGGACGTTCAAGGAAATCAATTGCCGCACTTATGGATATAAGACCTGATTATGCCAACATTGAAAGAGATGGCGAAATAATACAGACTGACCCCGATGAAATTGCTGTCGGAGATACAATTATCGTAAAAGCAGGAGAGAAAATTCCGCTTGACGGAGTTATAATTGAGGGTAAATCCTCGGTTGATGCATCAGCACTGACAGGTGAATCCGTTCCGAGAGATGTATTTGAGGGTGAAGATGTAATAAGCGGCTGTATAAATCTAAGCGGACTTATCAAGGTAAAAGTAACAAAGGAATTCGGCGAATCAACAGTATCAAAGATACTCGACCTTGTTGAAAATTCGGGAAGCAAAAAGGCTAAATCAGAGAATTTTATTTCAAAATTTGCAAAATACTATACGCCATGCGTTGTAATCGGAGCATTGCTTCTTGCAGTAATACCTCCGCTTGTAACAGGCGGAGAATGGGCAGAATGGATTCACAGAGCATTGATATTCCTTGTAATATCATGTCCATGTGCATTGGTAATATCAGTGCCGTTAAGTTTTTTCGGAGGAATAGGCGGAGCGTCCAGATGCGGTATACTTGTAAAGGGCGGCAATTACCTTGAAGCACTTGCAAAATCCGAAATAGTTGTATTTGATAAGACAGGAACTCTCACAAAGGGAGTTTTCAATGTAACAGCTATACACCCCGAAAGTATATCGGAGAATGAACTTCTTGAAATGGCTGCACTTGCTGAATGTTATTCCAACCACCCTATTTCACTCTCACTGAAAAATGAATACGGCAGGGCATTGGATAAAAACCGTATAAAATCGGTTGATGAGATTTCGGGACGTGGAATAAAAGCTGTAATTGATGGCAAAAATGTATATGTCGGAAATGATAAGCTTATGGAGGACGAGGGTATCAAATGGCACCCATGTCACCATGTCGGAACGACTGTTCATGTAGCCGCTGATGGTGTATATGCAGGTCATATAGTAATATCAGATGAGGTCAAGAGCGATTCAAAGCAGGCAATAGAATTACTGAAAGAGCAGGGCATAAGGAAAACAGTCATGCTTACAGGAGATATTGATGCGGTTGGGAGAAATATAGCTGAAAAGCTTGGAATAGATGAAGTATGTACAGAGCTTCTTCCGGCTGATAAGGTTGAGCAGGTTGAAAGGCTTATGAGTGAAAAATCCGAAAAGGGCAAGCTTGTATTTGTAGGTGACGGAATAAATGATGCACCTGTGCTTTCAAGAGCAGATATAGGCATAGCAATGGGCGGAATGGGTTCAGATGCGGCAATAGAAGCGGCAGATATAGTTCTTATGGACGATTGCCCATCAAAGATTGCACAGGCTGTACAAATATCAAGGAAAACGCTTGGAATAGTTTATCAGAATATAGTATTTGCACTTGCAGTAAAGGCGATAGTTATGATAATGGGAGCATTTGGGGTAGCGAATATGTGGGAAGCGGTATTTGCAGATGTAGGAGTATCAGTTATAGCAATACTTAATGCAATGAGGGCATTGAAAATGAAAACAGAAAGAAATTAATATCAGACTGCACAGGAGGATAATGTCGTCTGTGCAGTTGTTTTCAGATGAATTTTCAATATATAAAAAAATTTTTTAAAAAAATTCAAAAAAACACTTGACATTACATTATATTTATGATATACTAATAAAGTCGCTGAAAGTGACATACAAAGATGGGAGCATAGCTCAGCTGGGAGAGCATCTGCCTTACAAGCAGAGGGTCA
>JBJEQS010000230.1:0-2209 GCA_051881875.1 Oscillospiraceae bacterium | reverse complement strand
GGCTCTGCCTTTGGAATCCGCCAGCTTTTTGAAAAAAGCTGGGCAAAAACTTTTATTTTCGGATTTTGTTTTGTTGGTTCGGTTTGTACCTACCCGACCACTTGGATAAGGTTGATACTCAAAATCGGAGGCGGCAACTTGCCGCAAAAAGCTTGACCAAAACTTTTATTTTTGATTGTCGAACTCACATTGATTATCTGTTCTTTCAGTTATAGATGTATATTCAAGAGGCTTTTTTATAGCCTTGTATGCAGGGCGGATAATTCTCCTGCCTGTCATGAGTTCTTCCATACGATGTGCAGACCAGCCGGCAAGTCTTGCTGTTGCAAAAAGCGGTGTATACAAGTCAGACGGTATGCCAAGCATTTTATATACAAGACCTGAGTACATATCAACATTGGCACACATAATCTTCTCATCACCCTTGACTTCCTTGAAAAGTTCAGGAGTAAGCTTTTCGATTGTATTGAGAAGACGGAATTCCGCTTCGATATCCTTTCCGGCAGCAAGTTCAAAAGCCTTTCTCTTGAGAATCTGTTCTCTCGGGTCAGAAAGAGTATATACAGCGTGTCCCATACCATAGATAAGACCTGAACCGTCATTTGCTTCCTTTCTGAGAACTTTTCTGATATGGTCGGCAACCTGCCCTTCATCTTCCCAGTTTTTAACATTCTTCTCAAAATCCTCAAGCATCTGCATAACCTTGATATTTGCACCGCCATGTCTTGAGCCTTTAAGAGAGCCTACGGCTGCGGCATATGCGGAATATGCATCAGTACCCGATGAAGTAAGCACACGGCATGAAAACGTTGAATTATTACCGCCGCCATGTTCGGCATGGAGCATAAGCAGAACATCAAGAAGCTGAGCTTCCTCCTTGGTATACTGCCTGTCCTTACGCAGAAGTGAAAGTATTGACTGTGCGGTATTTTCCTTAGGATTGACTGTATGCATGATAAGGCTTTCGTTGCAGTAATGTCTTTTCTTTACATGATAAGCACTTGTCATAATCACCGGCATTTTTGCTATAAGGCTCATGGCTTTTTTTAATTCACTTTCAATACTCTTGTCCTCAGCGGTGTTATCGTATGAATACAGAGCGAGGATTGAACGTGCGAGCTTATTCATAATGTCAGATGACGGAGCTTTCAGAATCATATCAACTATGAAGTCATCAGGTACGGCACGCTGATTGCCCATATATTCCGTAAAGCTTGCAAGTTCATCAGCTGACGGAAGTTTACCGAAAAGGAGGAGATATACAGTTTCCTCAAAACCGTATCTGTCCTCATTTTCAACATTTGAAACCAAATCCCTTATATTATAGCCACGATAGATGAGTTCCCCCTCCATAGGTTCACGTTCACCCTCATTGACGATATATCCATGAACATTGCATATATTGGTGATGCCTGCGATGACGCCTGTACCATCAGAACGTCTTAAACCTCTTTTTACATGAAACTTTTCATATAATTTCGGGTCAATTTTTGAATTTTCCATCAAATCGGAGCATAATTTTTCTATATGATTATTATCAGCAAAACTTTTGGTTTTCTGTGCCATAAAAAAGACCTACTTTCAAAATATATTCATAATATTATAATACACTAAAAACAGGCACTTGTCAAATGATTGTATATAGTTTTGCATAATTATATAAAAAAAATTCATATTTTGAATATTTTACTGTTATTCCAGAATACGCTGAAATCCGCTTCCATATTCCTGAGAGTGCTTTTCACAGCCGATAAGCTTATCATCGCAAATTATAAGAATTGCAAGCATATCATCATAATCCTGCATTTTGTATGTATATATATCAGCTTTTTCGCCCTTATAGTCTGATAAATCGAAACCTTGCTGAAGCTGTATTTCATTATAGGCATTATACACCTCATTAAATTCCGCCGGAATGATTACAGATGAACATTCCACAGGTTTTTCATATACATTACAGCCATTTATATTAAGGAAACTTATTCTGCTTGAACTGGTCGGGAGCATTATTGAGTTATCAGGCTTGTTTTTTATCAGGATAAGTATTCCTGCACAAAGCATTATTGACAGTATTACAGCGATAAATACCTTTAATTTTCTGACATTCACAGATAAACACAGCATTGCAATTCCTCCATAAGAAAACATTATATTTAACGTGAGTTCGATAGATTTATTTTGTAATGGTGAACTATATTCGCCAGTCTTT
>JBJEQS010000229.1:0-2211 GCA_051881875.1 Oscillospiraceae bacterium | reverse complement strand
ATGACAATTCAGAATATCCGAATTATTTTCTGAAATTCTGAATAAGCTGTTCAAGCATACGAGCCTGACCGCTGAGTTCTTCGCTGGCAGCTGCACTTTCTTCGGCAGTAGCTGCATTTTTCTGTGCAATATTGGCGATTTTCTCCAGTTTCTCTTTTACCTGAACAATTTCGCTGCTCTGCATATCACACGCTTCGGAAATATCTGCAACAAGGTGATTTACACCCTCGGACTTATCCGTTACTGCATCAAGGGATTCAGCTGTTTCATTTGCAATGCGTGAACCCTTTGCAACAGCAGAGGAAGTATTCTGAATAAGAGTTGTAGTAATTTTTGCTGCTTCTGCACTTTTGGAGGCAAGGTTTCTTACTTCATCAGCAACAACAGCAAAACCTTTTCCTGCCTCTCCGGCTCTGGCTGCTTCAACGGCTGCATTAAGTGCAAGAATATTTGTCTGGAATGCAATATCATCAATAGTTTTTACAATTTTTTCAATTTCAATGGACATTTCTGTAATTTCCTGCATTGATTCAAGCAATTCTTTCATGCTGGAATTACTGTTTGCAACACATTCACTGGTCTGATTTGAGAAAACTCTTGCCTTGCCGGCATTACTGCTGTTCTTATTAATCTGAAGCATAAAATTATCTGCAATTTCTGACATTTCCTCAACGCTCTGGGACTGCTCTCCTGCACCTACTGCAAGAGAAGATGAAGTTCCTGCAACACTGTTTGCACCGATAGTTACCTGAGCAGAAGCTGTATTGATTCCGCTGATTACAGACGCAATTGATTCGGAAATATCCTCGATTGATTTCTTTATTGATGTAAAATCGCCTACATATTCCGCATTAAAGCTGATATTAAAATTGCCGTTTGCTATATTGGAAAGGTTGTTTGAAATATCATCAACATAATTTTTGAGTTCTTTATTTGTCAATGCAAGTTTACTGCAAAGTTCGCCTAAAACATCATTTCCATAGTAATTCGGAACATAGTTAAGGTTGCCTTCCGCCATATTTTTTGCAGCAGTATGAAGTTCGCCGATAGGGCTGAGGAAATGCCTGATAATCACAATAACAATACCAATCATAGCCAGCAGACCGACTGCATTTGCGATATTCTGATAAAGAGCAAGGGAGTTTGACGGAGCCTTATATGTTGAGTTGTCTATGGCATATCCCAATGACCAGTTAAGAGTAGGAAGAATTACTGTTGCAATAGCTCTTTGAACGCCGTCATAGTCACGCATTATAACTACAGAGTCAATAGGCTGTTCATTATTGGCATAAACTTCAACATCTTCTACAGAAGTAAATATTGTGCCGTTTTCATTGGATTTCGGAGTGAAGTCCTCATTTCTGTGTACAATTATATGTCTTTCGCTGTCCAGAAGTATAGGGTATGCGTTTTCGGCAATATTTACTGTGCTGCATTTCTGAATAAGCTCATCAATATATAAATCTGCACCTACAACGCCATAAAGTTCGCCGTCCTTATAAACAGCACTTGCGACTGTCAGTATCATTTTCCCTGTGAGATAGTCGATATACGGTGAAGTACAGATGGATTCGCCGCCTGCCGCAACTGCATCAAGATACCATGAACGCTGGGTGACATCAAATTCAGGCGGCAGGTCGACCTCCTGCGTAAAAATTGTGATATTTTCAGGGTATGCCATATATGCCTCATAGACAGTTCCATTGGAATTTTCACGCATAATCTGCAATATTTTCTGAGTGGTAAGCTTATCCGCATCAATAGCGGCGATAGTATCACCGCAGGAACGGAGATTTTCCTCCTGTGAAGAAATCCAGTCGTCTATATCATTTGAAGCTGCTTTCAAAGCATTTACAATTTTGTTGCAGCTTTCTGTTTCAACCGAATTCTTTGCCTTTACAAATGTAATTGCCGAAGTTACAATCATAATAAATGCCATTGAAATGCATACGCTTAGAAGCATTTTTTTATCAAGTCCCATTTTCTTTTTCATGTTTACACCATTCCTTATTAATTTTTTATTTTCTGCTGTATGTACTGATATTTCAGAATGAAATTCACTGCTGAAAAACAAATATGCCAAACATTAACATTATAATAAGTATAGCACAAATATACAGATATGTAAATAACGTAAGTTCGATAAAAATAAAAAATTTTTGCGGCAAGTTGCCGCCTCCGGTGTTTAGTCAATATTTTTCTTTATGGTGG
>JBJEQS010000228.1:0-2214 GCA_051881875.1 Oscillospiraceae bacterium | reverse complement strand
TTTGTCAAACTTTTTCCAAAAAAAGTTTGGGCGGCTTTCAGCCGCCTGATGAAATGCTCATTAAACCACAGCGGGTGAACGCAGTTCGCCCCCTACAAAAATAAATAATCAAATTCACATTAATTTAAAATAAAAATTATTTATTATATATTATGGAGGTTAAAATCTATGGTAAGAGAAGATTTGAGAAATATTGCGATTATTGCCCACGTTGACCATGGCAAGACAACTCTCGTTGATGAAATGCTCAAGCAGGGCGGTGCATTCAGAGAAAATCAGAACGTCGAAGAACGTGTTATGGACAGCGGCGACATTGAAAAGGAACGTGGTATTACTATCCTCGCCAAGAATACTTCCGTATGCTATAACGGCATTAAGATAAATATTATCGACACTCCCGGACACGCTGATTTCGGCGGTGAGGTTGAACGTGTACTCAATATGGTTGACGGTGTTGTACTCCTCGTTGACGCTGCTGAAGGCCCTATGCCGCAGACAAGATTTGTTCTCTCAAAGGCTCTTGAAATGGGGCATAAGGTTATCGTTGTTGTAAACAAGATTGACCGTCCCGATGCAAGACTTGATGAAATAGGCGATGAGGTTCTTGAGCTTCTTCTCGACCTCGATGCAAGCGAGGAACAGCTTGAAAGTCCTATCCTTTTCTGTTCAGGCCGTGCAGGTACAGCCTCACTCAGTCAGTATGAGGAGGGCAAGGATTTAACTCCGCTTTTCGATACAATCATCAACTACATTGAACCGCCTAAGGGTGATGAAAATGCTCCTTTGCAGATGATTATTTCTTCAATCGACTATAATGATTATGTCGGCAGAATAGGTATCGGACGCATTGAAAGAGGTTCTGTAAAGGTTAATCAGAATGTTACTGTCGGTGATTTCCATGAGTCCAAAAAGCCGTATAACTCAAAAATCGTAAGCATACTTCAGATTCAGGAGCTTAAAAGAGTGCCTGTTCAGGAAGCTAAGGTCGGCGATATTGTATGGATAAGCGGTATGGAAAACATTACTATCGGCGATACTGTATGCGATGCAGGGAACTTTGAAGCATTGCCATTCGTCAAGATAAGCGAGCCTACCCTTGAAATGACATTCTCTGTAAATGACAGCCCTTTTGCAGGCAGAGAGGGCAAATATGTCACATCAAGACAGCTTCGTGAACGTCTTTTCAAGGAACTCCTCAGAGATGTATCATTAAGAGTCGAGGAAACTGAAAACACTGATTCATTCAAGGTATGCGGCAGAGGAGAAATGCATCTTTCAATCCTTATCGAAAATATGCGTCGTGAGGGCTATGAGCTTTCCGTATCAACTCCACGAGTTCTTTTCAAGGAAATTGACGGCGTTAAATGCGAGCCTATCGAACGCCTTGTAATTGATGTTCCGAATGACTGCACTGGCAGCGTTATGGAGAAAATGGGTACAAGAAAAGGTGAAATGATTGATATGCACCCACAGGGCAGCCGTACAAGACTTGAATTCCTTGTACCAGCAAGAGGACTTCTCGGATATAAAAGCGAATTCCTTACCGATACTAAGGGTGAGGGCATTATGAGCAGTATATTCGAGGGTTATCAGCCATACAAGGGCGATATTCCAAAGAGAAGCACAGGTTCGCTTGTATCATTTGAAACAGGTGAAGCTGTAACATATGGTCTTTACAATGCACAGGAAAGAGGTTCACTCTTTATCGGTGCAGGCACTCCTGTATATGAGGGCATGGTAGTAGGTGCATCTCCAAAGGCTGAAGACCTTGTTGTAAATGTATGCAAGAAAAAGCATCTTACAAATACCCGTGCAAGCGGAAGCGATGATGCATTAAGGCTTGTACCGCCGAGAAAATTAAGTCTTGAGGACAGCCTTGAATTCATCACAGATGATGAACTGCTTGAGATTACACCAGAATCAATACGTATCAGAAAGCAGATACTCAGCAATACTCTCAGAGTTAAAACAAGAGCAAAGGGTTAAGCGGTTTGTTGAAAAAATAATACTTGTAAGGGCGAACTATGTTCGCCCGTTTGTTTTGTTATACGAAAATGAAATTTGTTGTTGAAAATATGGTACGAAAAGCTGAAAAAACTAAATAAAACTATAAAAAATATACAAACTTGAAAAAAATAGTTGACAAAAGGGAGGTGGTGTGATATAATAATGAAGCTGTCCGATGAGGAGAGCGATGAGAGAAAAGGAAATAAA
>JBJEQS010000227.1:0-9670 GCA_051881875.1 Oscillospiraceae bacterium | reverse complement strand
CTCTGCCTTTGGAAACCGCAAGCTTTTGAAAAAGCTTGACCAAAACTTTTATTTTGCGGTTATCGAACTCACGATATGTTAAATCAATAATGTTTATTCCTTATGCTTATCCTCTGTTTTTAAATCATCAGATTTTTGGCTTTTTCTCGCATTTGATTCACTTTCAGCAATAAGCATTTTTGACTCCTCTGTATCCTTATAGAACACATAGTCACTGCCCATACGCTTTACTTTTCCGCCGACTACTATAAGTATAACAACCGCTGATATAAAGCATAACATTGCAAGCACCTGTGAAATTCTCAGATTTCCAACCATAAGGCTGTCTGTTCTCAGCCCCTCTATAAAAAATCTTCCAAATCCATACCAGCCTATATACATAACAAACATCTGACCGTCAAATTTTCTTCTCTTTGACAGCAGATAAAGCACAAGCAAGCCTGTAAGACACCATATTGATTCATACAGAAAGCATGGGTGTACCGGCAAATCAGGTGAAATATCAGGGTTATCCATATACGATATTCTCTCTCTTATCTTTCCGCTTGTCATGCCGAAAAGAGATTCTGTATTATATCCGAATGCTTCATGGTTGGTAAAATTGCCCCATCTGCCTATGCCCTGTCCTATAAGCAGACTCATTCCTGCAACATCAAGCAATGGAAGTATTTTAACTTTCCTTATTTTAGCGATTATACAGCCGACAAGCGTTGCTCCGATTATTCCGCCGTATATCGCCAGTCCTCCGTTTCGGATATTGATGATTTCCTTTATATTTCCTGCATAGTTATCCCATTCCATCGCAACATAGTATATTCTTGCTCCGACTATTCCGCCGATTATTCCGCCGATTACACAGTCAATTGCTCTGTCAGGGTCAATGCCGTACTTTTTCATCTGTGAAAATCCAAACAGCATTGCCAGAACCATTCCGAATGTAATGATAATTCCATACCACTGTATTCCGAAGCCGCCTATGGAAAATGCTTCACTTTCAACATTGAATGAGATATTAAGCTTTGGGAAAACTATTTCATAATAATCCGATGTCATATAACACTTTCAACCTCCATCAGCTTTCAACAATTGATATTGCCGCCTTATCAGCATTAAATCTTTCGCAAAGGCACTTCTGTACATCTTCATATGTCATTTCAGAGAGAATTTTTATTGTATCATACATACTTACTCCTGCAAACTGTGCATTTATCATTGAATTTGCAACCGCTTCAACGTTGTTAAGGTCACGGACAACCGCACCATAGTTAGCTTTCTTGAGAACTTCAAAATGTTCTCTGTCAAGACCGTTCACCTTAGCATTTTCTATCTCTTTGATTATTTCCTCCATAACCTCATAAGGCTTCTGCGATTCACCGCTGAAAATCATTGAAAAATATCCGTCACCATTGAATACCTCTGTTGCAAAGCTTGAATTGATAAGCCCGTCCTCTGTCATACGCTTGTAAAGCGGTGATGATGAGTCAGCAAGTATGCTCATTACTATATTTGCTTCCATTTCGGCTTTAAGATTTGCATATCCCTTTTCAGGAGATGACTTGAATCCGATATTGAAAAGCGGTATTCCTACCGGAAGATTCTGAACAATTTCCTTTTTGACAATTTCAGCCGGCTCATTTTCAAATACTGTTTCAAGTGAATGGTTTTCGCATGGCTTTAAAAGTCTGTCTGCAATTTCAAGTATCTCGTCAGCCTTTACATTTCCCGCTACTGAAAGCACCATATTATGCAGATTATAGAATGTATTATAGCATTTGTAGAGCAAATCAGCATCAATCTGAGCAATACTCTCTATTGTTCCTGCTATATCAATCTTTACAGGGTGATTATGATAGAGAATTCCCAGCAGATTGAAAAATACTCTCCATGACGGATTATCCTGATACATTCTGATTTCCTGACCGATTATCCCCTGCTCCTTGTCAACGCTTTCCTTTGTAAAGTACGGCGACTGTACAAATGAAAGAAGTATTTCCAGTGATTCCTTATAATTATCGGAACAGCTGAAAAGATAGCAGGTCTTGTCGAATGATGTAAACGCATTTGCTGATGCACCCGTCTTTGCATATAAATCAAATACATCACAGTCCTCATTTTCAAAAAGCTTATGCTCAAGGAAATGTGCAATACCCTCGGGTACTACTGTATAATCCTTGTCATTATCGGTCTTGAAACGTGTATTTATTGAGCCGTATTTAGTACCAAAAAGAGCTTCTGTTGTACTGAAGCCTTCCATTTCGCATATAAGTATGTCAAGACCGCTGTCATGCTTTACATATATATATCTGTCGCCTGTTTTTTCATTGACAATAATCTTTTTTTCCATTATACACTATTCCTCCTCAATACCTGTCATTATATAAACCGTATCGGCTCTGAATGAGTTTGCACAGTCAATAATCTGCTGTCTTGTAACGCTCTTTATTCTTTCAGCCTCCTCATCAGGCTCAATGATTTCGCCTCTGCAAAGGCATTTGAAATACCATGATATATATGATGACGGTGTATCTCCTACGCCCTTTATAGAATTGAGTATGCTCAGTACAGCATTGTTTATTTCATCATCAGTGAAATTTCCACGCTTAATTTCTTCAAACTGTTCATTTATAGCCTTTTCAGCCTTTTCAAAGTTTTCCTTTTCAATGCCGCTGTCAATCATAAGAGTATTCTTGCTCGCAGCAAATGCACTTGCACAATAATAACAAAGGCTCATTTTTTCACGGACATTCGCAAAAAGCTTTGATACAGGTGATGAGCCGAGTATCGTATTCATAACTATTATCGGATAAATGTCCTCATAATCCGTCTTGTATGCCATAACCATCTTCATCTGGTTTACATCAAGCCTGTCTGTAACTCTTTCTGATTTTTCCTTTACGGGACTTGGATTTTTCAGCTGAACATCACAGAAACTTCTTTCAATCCCTGCAAATGATTTTCTGAAACGCTCCTTGAGTTCATTATTTTCCTCATCACTTACATAGTATATTTCGACTGCCGCTGTTTTAAGAAGCTCACAGTATGCGGAATATACATTCTGTGGAGTAAGCTTTTCAGCAGTTTCTCTTGTGCCGTATGATGAATATGCAGACGGCTCATCTCTGAAAATAGTCTGCTGTGCCCTGAGAATTGCATATCCTCTCTTGTTGTTTATTTCAGTATCTATTGAATCGAGCAAATCCTGTTTTCTGTGACGGAATTCCTTTTCATTGAATGAGCCGTCATGCACATCAGGTCTGAAAAGACAACACTCAATTATATCAAGCATTTCTCCTGTAATGTCTTCACCGTCAAAAGTATATTTATTGTTTATAACGCTTGCACCGAGCGTAAGAACCTGAATATCACCTGTTTTTCCGACATCAGCAAAAAGACTTCCGCCATACAGCGAATTCATCTTTGCCGCAAGTTCAGTCTGCGATGTATATTCACTGTTCGCAGAAGCGATAATTCCGAGTGCGAGAGCATTTGCTGATGCTGTTTCGCTGTTCAGCTTTGTCATGATTTTTATGCGTATGGTATTTGTTTTAAATTTTGAGTCAACAACTGATGTAAAACTGATACCGTCAGCAAGCTTATCTCTTGAATATAAATTAGACATACAAATCAAACCTCCTACAAATATAATATATTATACCATACAATTATAAAAATAGCTATAGCTAAGTTAAAAAATTATTCTCCATACATATTTTTATGTACGGAGATTTTTTTGCTGATGTATAGGCGAATTTTGTTCGCCCGTTATGGTTTACTGGGAATTTTATTGTTCCTGTTCTGCGAACTGCGTTCGCACAAACTTTTTTTGAAAAAAAACTGGGCAAAAAACTTGCGACGAGCCGCCGCTGGCATTTTCGTTACTTTATTTACTTATAACTTTTTTCTTATGGCTCGACCGCATAATCAAGTTATTTTGTGCTACTGGTAAACAATGCGGTCGAACCGCTAAGCAATGTGATTGTCGTAAGATAAATGGCTGAAAGCCACGCCATACGAACCGGAGGCGGCGACTCGCCGCCCGTTTACATATTTTCATTGATATAAGTTTTTACTCTGTTCTGGATAATATCAGCAACATCTTTTGCAGGCTTCTGACCGGAGAAATATGCTTCCGTTTCTTCATTGATTATACTGAATATTTCCTCATCACATGAAATCTTTGTATTTACAGACAGTATGAAATTTATATATTTTTCCTTGTATGTTTCGTCCATATATCCTATATTTATTTGATTATTACCGAAATAGTAATAATTTTCCTCTTCAACAGTTTCGCCGTTTTCATCTGTATAAGTATACGGTGTCATTGCGTCTTCAAATTTCTTGTCAAGAGCTTCTTTTCTGACAGGAAGTCCGAACCACTGTTTTTCCTGATAATCTTCAGTAAGGAATTGTTTTATGAATTCCCATGCACCGTCCTGATTATCGGATTTTGCTGAAACAGCAAATTCAACCGATGTTGTAATTGATGAGCCGTTGCCTGAATCTGTAGGATAACCGATAAATGTTACATCATCACCGAACTGACCTTTTTCTGTGTTGTATAATGCAGATGGGTCATAAATATAAGTATCCTCAAGAACAGTCTTGTTATTGCGGTAGCTCATTTCCATTTCTTCATACATTTTATTCCATTCATCATCGCTCATGTCTTCCATATCAGCGTAATATTCCTCTGATTTGGGGAACTGATTTGCAAATTCAAGTATTTTGATGAAATCCTCACTGTCAAAGCTGCATGATTTTTCTGAATAATTTACAAATGAATGCATTGAGCTTTGAAGGAGAGTGCTGATAATGGTATCACTAAAAAACATATCCTCTCGCATCAGCGACTGTCCCTCATCAAGATTTTCAGCAAATTCAATGAATTCAGATATATTCCAGCCTGTTTTTCCGTCAAGGTTTGAAGTTTTTCCTGCAAGTGTGCGTATCTGGAATGCTGCCGGAATTGAATAAAGCTTGCCGTCAATTGTGCAGGCTTCAATGACATTCGGGAGTAAATCATCAGCCTTGATTTCTCCGTCCTTTTCCATAAGCGGAGTAATATCAGCGAGAATTCCCTTTGAGGCGAGCATTTCAACAGGCATACTCTGATTGAGAATAATTATATCAGGAACTTTTCCGACAGCCATATCAGCATTGAATTTCTTCTGACCTGCATTCCAGCCGTCCTCATCATCTGTATTGTACTGGGAATAATCAGTTACCTTTATTCTGTAATTATCATTTTCCTTGTTAAACTTAGTGATATATGAATATATATCGCTGTCTATATATATACCTGCGAGAGTAATAATCTGCTGGTTTTTCACATCTTCGGGGTTTGTTTTTTCTATTATTGTCATTTTTGTTATGCTTTCGATTGCATCATAATATGAGATAATGAATTTGTTATCAGCAACGGCTTCAACAGTCATGAGATTTGCGGCATTTATATCCGAATCAACCCAGTCTATAAGCTTGGTGGATTCACCTGTTTCGAGATTATAACCGAGCATTTCTGTTGAATTGAAAAGCATAAGGTCATATTGACCGCTGCCTTTTTTTATATTATAATCAGATTGTTCAAAATCGTAATCATTGCCGAATGAGCATTTTTCAGCGTCTATTTCACTTAAATGACCTTTCCATTCAGCGTCATGATAGAAAGCAAGCGGTTTGTTATCCTTGGTTGCAACGAAATATTCAATATATGAAATTCCATTGTCCTCACTGGAAATAGTACCCTTTTCATTTCCCTCGCTGTCAAGAATTATGATTAATGAGTCGCTTCCGACATAGAAATTTCCGTCAGAATCGGTAAATAAACTGCCAACATAGAAATATCCGTCCTTGTTATTTTTCGGCTCAATTTTCTTTTCAAATATTCTGTTGCCATCGCTGTCAAGTTTTATAAGCGTATATGTTTCGCTGTAATCATCAACCATCATATCGTCATCAACAGAAGTATCATCATCAATGGCAATATCATCTTCAGCGGCGGAATCCTCAGTATCATCATCTTCAGCAGCAGTTTCTTCAGCAGCTAAAACAACATCATCAGCCGCTTTCGGCATAATTTCCGCATCACTGCTGTCATTTTCGGGAACAGTGTATTCACATTCTATATAACAGATATTTCCGTCTTTGTCGAATGTCATATTACCGGCAATATATGCATTGGTTTTCATATCGAAAGAAATTTTGTTTTTCTGATTACCGTCTGTATCAAATGTGAATAATGCTGAATCCTCAATTTCATAAGTTTGCTGATTGTATTTTCTGGCGGATATGTATACAGTATCATTGTAAACATTTATGTTTGAATCGCTTTCGTATCCCTCCGGCAAACTAAAGCTGCCTACTTCATGGTATATGCAGTTTACATCAACGGTATTTGAAACCGGTGAGCTTTTATCGGCTGAATCGGAAGCGGAATTTTCGGACTGGCTGTCTGATGAATCATCATTATTTTTGCTCTTTGTACAGCCTGTAAGCATTAATGCTCCTGCGAGTGCAAGACATAAAACTCCTGTCAGTTTCTTTTTGAGATTAATTTTTTTCATTGTTGACTCCTTCTTTCACATTATTTTTATAGTAAACTTTTTTCCTGTGGATATCAATTATATTTTCTGCAAATTTTATGCAGTCCCTTGAACGTATACGATATTTCAGAATGATTATAATAACAGCAACTATCGCATAAATAATCGGTATTATAAGCAGGGGTATTCTGAAAAACATAATAAATGCAAGCTTGTCCTCAATAACCCTTGCTGAATTTTCCCAGTAGGGATATGCAATATATTTTGTGACTATGGAACGGCTTCCGTATTGCTTCATTACGTCTATAAGGGCAAAATCAGAAAATCTTGATGAATTTTCAATAACTGCAACATCAGCGGAATTTTCGGGGAATTGTTCGCATATCGTTTTGTATCCGAATTTTGATACAGGACTTGGCATGAGCGTTTCATAGCAGGTAACAGCGATATTTTCCTTATCACCGAGAAGTCTTTCGGCGGTGGAGTATGGCAGATATATTCTGTTTCTTGTGCCGTATGTAAGCTTTGAAACCTTATCAGTACGACATTCAACAACACCTGCAATCTGAAATGTTTTGCCGCATATATTCATTTCCATGCCCTCAACATCAAATGCACCGAATATTTTCCATGCGGTATTTTCATCAATTACAACCCTGTCACTGTTTATGTCATCAGATGAAAAGCAGTAGCCTGATTTATAGGTAAAATCATGGAAATAGAAGAAATCTCCGCCGCAGAATGTCGCTGATACTTCAAGTGATGATGAATTGTCAGCTGATGAAACAGTAAGAATATCTTCCGCACTGTATGCGTCAATCCATAATCTTGAATCCGGATATTCCTCATTCTTTTTGACAGAAGCATTCTGTAATGCCGTATCAATGCTGCTTCTCATACTGTATATGTCGCTCTCGCTGAATTTATAATTTTCCGATATAAAGCATGATGTGTAGGAATACTGACTGCTGTCAGGTGACCATTTTTCAACAACATGACTTTCGGGAATGGATTGTGCCATTCTGCCTGATATTATGGTAAGTACAAAGTATAAAGTAAGCATGAAAAGGGCAATGGCAGTAAGGATAATCCATATTTTTTTTAATTTAAATCTGAACTTTTTCATGTTTAATCCTCTGCAAGTCTTACCTGCATACCCGACTCAATCGGTGTATCGGAGGCGGTTATAACGAATTCACTTCCGCTTAAATTTCCCGAAACGGCTGATGATGTATCGTCAGCGGCTAAAACCTCAATATCAACTCTCTGTGCTTTGTAGCGGTTTCCGAGAGGCGTATTCTTAGCCTGAACTACTAGCAGGAATTTGCCGTTTTTATCTTCCTTTACAGCACTGTTCGGAACAACCATATCATATTTTGCATTTTTTCCGCCTGCGGCTATATTAAGCATCTGACCGGCTGTAACATCTCCTGTTACGGAGAATATGAGAAGCTTTTCCCTTGTGTTTTCGGGATTAGGCTTTATTGACTGCAATACTGCTTCGGCATTTCCGTCATAGAGATTTGTTATTTCAGCCTGACTGCCGACTTTTACCTTTTTGCTTGCTTCATTTGATACGCTGAATGATACTGTATAGCCCTTTTCGGTAATCTGAATTGTCATAAGTGAAGTATCCGCCATGGTTTTTTCGCCCGCCGAACAGCTTACCTGAGTTATAACACCGTTTACAGCGGCTTTTATTTCAGCCTCTGATGAGTTTTCCTTTAATTTTTCAACACGTTCCTTCTGAAGTTCAATCTTTTCGGCGGCAGCTTCAATATCAAGTGCCGCAAGAGCATTCTGCAATTTATCATCTTTCTGAGTTTTTGCAAGGTTTACAAGCAATTCATTGAGAGTACGCTGTGCGGCAGCGACAGCTTCATCAGCCTGTTCATATGTCATTGACGGGCTGTCAGCCTGAGCGTCAGCAAGCTGTTTCTGAGCTTTTTCAAGGTCTGAATTCAGCGAATCAATATTGCCGGAAATTTCTGAAAGCTGTGAATTAAGCTGATTTCCGAGTTCAGCGGCACTTTTGCTTAATTTCGTCTTAGCCTGACCGAATTCATTTTCAGCATTGAGAACAGCGTCCTTAGCCTCATTGATTTTCTTATCGGTTTCACGAGCCTGATTCAGAAGTTCCTGAGATGCTTTCAAATCCTCCTCGGCATATTTGAGTGAATACTCCTTATCAGATATAAGGCGTTCCTTTTCGGTATCGCTTCCGCCGACAGCCTGCAAATCCTCTTTAAGCCTTTCGATTTCAACCTTAATTAGTTCGATTTCACGCTGTTTTTCAATACATGAGGTATTGAGTTCGGAAGTATTGAGAGCATTTGCTTCCAGTTCAGCAAGTTCGGCTTTTGCAGATTCAAGCTTTGCTTCTGCGTTGGTATATTCAAGATGCGGTGAAATTATTGTTTCATATGCCGCAAGATACATTGATGAATAATCATCTGTTTCAAGTGCGGTAATGGCATTCTGTATGCTTTCTTTTCTGCCTGTGAGAGTTCTTATTTCGCTGTTAAGAGAATCAATTCTGTTTTCAATATCGGAAATTTCCGAATTATCGCCATAAGCCAGCTCATCTCTCTGTTCTATGGCTCTCTGGAGGTCATCTCTTGCATTCTGGATTGCAAGGTCATCAAGTGCATAATCAGGGAGTTCATCATTCAGAAGTGATTTCTGATATTCAAGCTCCATGTTTGCAAGTTGTTCCTGTGCTTCTGATAATTCACTGCTTTCAGAATCCTCAAGTACAAGCAGTGACTGACCTTTTTTTATGGTATCACCGTTTTTTACATTCACACTTTTTATGGTTCTTGTTTCGGAAACCATGACTTCATATGTGTTATTTGCCTCAACTATCCCTGAACCTCGGATTTTTTCATTGATATTTCCGCCTGTTACATACTGTGCATTTACCTCGGGGAGAGAGAAATTCATTATCGTATTTGAAAAGAATGTAAGCACAAGCAACACTGCCAGAAATACTATGGCAACATTTTTTATCATTTCTTTTTTCATTTTTGTTATCTCCTTAACTTATATATAAAATAATAAGCTTTTGTAGTTTATTGTTTCTGTTCTGCGAACTGCGTTCGCACAAACTTTTTTTGGAAAAAGTT
>JBJEQS010000226.1:0-2221 GCA_051881875.1 Oscillospiraceae bacterium | reverse complement strand
AAAGTTTGGGCGGCTGGAAGCCGCCTGATGAAATTTCCAATAAGCAACAACGGGCTAAGCCGCTGAAAGCGGCTTGCAACGAACCGGAGGCGGCGACTCGCCGCCGCTATTTTGTTATCGGAATTGTTATTTTATACTCAATATAATCCTCGTTCTGCGTTTTGCATGAATTCGCTGATATTCCTGCCGCTTTCATCGTTTCAACCGCTTTGTTTATCGTATTCACAAACAGCCTTATATCCGAAAAAACCTTGCTTCTTTTCCGATATGACTCCTTGATTTTATTTTTTTCTATGTAATCGCTTATTGCAAGCTCAGTCTTTTCCACATTCAGCTTATAGCGGATTATGCGTTTAAGTATCTCTGCCCTGTCCTCCGGTGCGGCTAATCTCAGCAATGCTCTTGCATGACGCTCTGTAAGCCCCTCTCTGATAATCAATGCCCTCTCATCATCATTAAGTTTCAGCAGTCTTAACTTGTTCGCTATGGTACTCTGTGCCTTGCCGAGTTTTGATGCCGCTTCCTCCTGCGTCATGCCGTATACGCTGATAAGCCTTTCAATTGCATACGCTTCATCGAAAAATGACAGGTTTTCACGCTGAATATTCTCCACAAGTGCGAGTATTGCTGAATTACGCTGACTTATATCAAGCACAATGCACGGAACATATTCAAGTCCTGCAAATTTTGATGCTCTCAGGCGGCGTTCTCCTGCGATAAGTTCATATCCGCATTCGGCTTTTCTTACGGTAAGCGGCTGTAATATACCATTCTGTCTGATACTCTCCGCAAGAGAGGTAATATCCGATGTATCAAATTCCGTTCTAGGCTGATAAGGATTCGGCATAATATCATTTACGCTCACCTGCAAAACCTTATTGATTGACTTTTCTTTCACAAAATTGAGAAATGCTGACATAATTATAATCTCCTTTCAGATTTTCAAAAATTCCGTAAATTTTCTGACTTTTATCTTACAAGGATATTATAACATATATAGGAAATAATTTCCACTATTTTATTTCGACAAATTCCGACAAACAGTCGGATTTTTTTATTATATCATAATGGTCTGGACTTTATCTGACCGCTGTTTCTCGGATATTTTGGCGGAATATGCGATATTTTTCTTATAACAAAAATATGTCTTGCTTCATCATTGAGTGTATAGGATATATCCTGTTCCGCCTTGCCGCCCAGTATGGATATTGCTTTTTTTGCATCATCTATGGTTTCATTTCTGCCCTTTAAGGCGATAAATGCCCCGTCTTTCTTTACAAACGGCATACAGTATTCGCATAATACAGGCATTGCCGCAACTGCTCTCGCTGTCGCATAATCAAATTTTTCACGATAATCCGGATTTTTTGCAAGCAGTTCTGCACGTTCATGTATACATTCACATTCAATATCAAGCTTTTCGCAGAGGAGTTTCAGGAATGTTATACGCTTGTTAAGACCATCAAGCAGAGTTATTTTCAAATCAGGACGGTACAATTTAAGCGGTACAGACGGAAATCCGGCTCCTGTTCCCACATCAATAAGAGATGCATTTTCCTTTATATCCGTTTTCACAGCAGGGAGTATGCTGTCGATAAAATGCTTTATCAGTATGCCCTCACTGTCAGTTATTGCGGTAAGGTTCACATTCTGATTGTATTCGCAGAGAAATTCTGCATATATATCAAGCTTATCATAAAGCTCGTGGGTAAGTGTGAGTGAATAATTGCTGAACTGTTCTGCACAGTATTCATAATCCGATAACATAGTATCATATCCTTTTTTATATTTTGTTTTATCCGAGTGGTCGAGCCATAAGATAAAATATTCTAAGTAAATAAAGCAACGAAATTGCCAGCGGCGGCTCGCCGCAAGTTTTTGCCCAGCTTTTTTTTAAAAAGCTGGGCAAAAACTTTTTCTTTCGGGCTTTGCTTTGTTGGTGCGTTTTTTATCTACCCAAAAATTTTTATGCTGATATATGATTATTGTCTGATATATATTCCCTGAGATTCAATAAAATCCTCAAGGTCCTGTTTTGCTTCTTCAGCCCAGCTTTTTACATCATCATCATTATCATTATTATCCGCACTGACCAATATTTTTTCATCATTTTCATCAGGTTTATTCATATAAAATCCTCCTTCTGCTGTTTCCTGAAAATCTTTAGGTCGCCCGTTGTTGCTTATTGGAAATTTCATCAGGCGGCTTCCAGCCGCCCAAA
>JBJEQS010000225.1:0-9705 GCA_051881875.1 Oscillospiraceae bacterium | reverse complement strand
TTTATTATATCACTTTTAGTTGCTTTGTTCAATAGTTATTTGGTATATCAATAATATTAAAGGTAATTTTCTGCTGACAGGCAGAACATCAGCAGACCCGATACTTCAGAATACAATTAACAGCCTTTATGAAAAGATGAATTCGCTGTATTATACACCATGCAAAATTACAGCAAAAGGACTTCCATTCCTTGAAACAGGTGATTTATTAAGCGTTACAAAAGATAATCAGACAATACATACATTTATTTTCAGCCGCATACTTAATGGAATTGTAGGCATGACAGACAGCTATGAAGCAAACGGTGTTAATATTATCAGAGAAGCTTACAGCACTGAAACAGCGTTAAATCAGAATGTTTATAAATCAAATCAGACAAATAAAATCAACTATATAACAGAGAGTAACGGAGAGCCTATTATACTGCCTACAACAGGCACTGTTGCAGTAAATAAGCGTTTCAGCTGTACAGCAGCAACTTCCGATTTTGAATATATGTCTGTAGTTACCGCACAAGTTGAGGAAGCCGGCGATATTGAATTTCATTATAAACTTGATGATACAGCACTTTCAAGTATTGCAAAGCAGTCTGCACAGTCCGGAACATATCAACAGATAGTGCTGTATATGCCCTTTCAAGCATATGACATTGGAAGTCATAAGCTTGAAGTTGAAGTAGTAAGTAATGCAACAGGGAAAATTGACATAAATCACTGGGTTTCATGCCTGAAAGGGCAGAATATATCCGAAACTGAAAATGCGGTTGTAAGCATAATAATAATAATTGATTTACCTGAGAAACTGTGTTATTCAGTAAATGAAGCACTGAATCTTAAAGGTTTAAAAGTTGCTGCAAATTATAAAAGCGGTGACAGAAAAATTCTTGACAGCAGTGAATATTCAGTCAGTGCAGATACATCTTCAGTTGGTCAGCAGAATGTTACAGTTTCATATAATGAAAATTCTGAAATTAAGGACTTTTTTAAAATAATAGTTGAAAGCAGTTTTATTACCACATGGCATATAACAGCAGGAGAAAAATTTGTATTTCCAAAAATTGAAACAACAGGTCATTCAGGAATAATTGACTGGGGTGATGGTTCACAGCCGGAAGAATACAAAAGTGATGAAAGTATCAATCATACATACACTGTTGCAGGCAATTACACCATCACGATACAATGTGATGAAATATCTGAAATAATTTCAAATGCGTTTGCCAGCAGTTCAAATATAACAATGATTGATATGTCAGGAACAAAAATTGCTGACATAGGGGAAAACAGTTTCTATTACTGTAGGTACTTAAAAAGTGTAAAATTTTCTGAAAATCTCAAATCAATTGGAAAGAAATCTTTTTATAAAAGTGCTATAAGTACAGTAAAATTCACAGGAAATAAGTTAGAATCTATAGGCATAACAGCATTTAGCGATTGTTCGTATTTGCGTGATGTAATTGATTTCAATAAAAACAATAAACTTACTTATCTTCCCGCTTATTCTTTTGAAAATTGTTATAGTTTAAAAACACTCACTATTCCTGACAGCGTAATGATAATAGGCAGCAATTGCTTTTATAATTGCTCAAGCCTTGAAAACATTTACGGCATTGAGAATGTAAAAAGATTTGAAGACAGTTCTTTCCGATATTGTTCTTCACTTACTGTTGAAATACCTCAGAATACTGAATATATCGGATATTATACATTTCAGCGTATCAAGAGATTACTTAATACCGAGATTATATCAAAACATATTGATTTTAATACGTTTGAATATGCAGCATTGTCAGAAAGTCTTTATATCAAATGTACATCAACTGATTATGTGCAAGGTTATTCGTTCAGATATTGCAAAAACCTTAAACATCTCATTGTAGACGGCAACATTGCACAGGATGCATTTCAAGAGGTTACGTCATTGATTTCTGTTGAAATAGGTGAAAATGCAACAGCAATACAAGGTTTTGGAGGGTGCAAAAATATTACTGAAATAACTTGCAAAAGTTCCAAAATATCATATGTAGGTAACTTAAATAACTGCATAAACATACTATCGTTTACAATTCCGCAAACTGCGACAAAAGTATCTTGCTACAGTTTTTCAGGCTGGACAGTAAATCAGACCATATATTACAATGGTACTCGTGCGGCACTTGAAAAAATAATAAGCGGTCCGTCAACATATTCAAAATATTTTACCAATTGTTATTCGTTAATTGTATGCTCTGACCAGAGCTTTTACTATAATACTTAGGAGGTAGAACCATGATAAAAACAATAAATTTATCGGCAGGAACAGAAACCGAGGTCGAACTGACAGGCGGCTGTCAGGTATCGGTGGAAAACAGAGGGACAGGCATAATTTATGCGTCCAAATCGGCAAATGTTGTTGCAGGAGCAGATGGAGTAACAGCAATTGACAGCGGAAATGCAAAGGTTCTGCGAAATGTCGCTCAGTACAGAAATAATGATAATTCATATGACTACTACGGCAAGATTTATCTGCTTTCTGATTCAGATACAAAAGCTGAAATTCAGACTGCAAACGATTTGAATTTTTTTAGCCGTAAAAATTCAGCGAAAGGGGGCGAAACTATAGATGCATACACAAAAGCAGAAACAGATATCAGAATCACAGAAAAAGTAGCTGAAATAGTTGCTGATGCACCCGAAGACTTCGACACGCTGAAAGAAATGTCAGACTGGATTGCAGGGCATGAAAATGATGCGGCGGCAATGAACAGTGCAATTCAGACAAATGCAAATAACATATCCTCTTTACAGACTGACAAAGTCGGCTTCACCGATTATGCATCAACAAGCAAAGCAGGCATTGTTAAAGTTAATAATACCTATGGCACAGGCATGAACAATAATACTTTAGAGCTTATAAGTGCTACAGAAGATGATATTAATGCAGGTTCTAACGATTGGAAGCCGATTACCCCTTATAAAGTGCCAAAAGTAATGAAAAAATATGGTATTAATTCTGAAACACAAATCACTGAAATGCAGGAAGACATTGCAAATAAAGTTGATAATGATATTTTCGTTGCTGAGAATCTTATCCATTATCCTTATAACAATGATACAGCCACATCAGGCGGTATAACTTTCACTGATAATGAAGATGGGAGTATTACTTTAACAGGTTCGGTGACTAAAGCTAATACAAACTACAATTATAAGTTGAATCCTAATGAATATACAAAGTTAGAGATTGGTCAAACTTACATATTAAATAATTGTGGAAATTTAGATGACGACTGTTATTTAAGGCTTTTTTATAAATCAGATAATGGGACTGAAACATATCTTGCATCTACTAAAAGTGGCTCATATACATTTGTTGCAACAGAAACTATAAATGAAGTTCGTATATGGATTACTGCAAATTGTGATGATATTACAAAAGAATTTAATAATACAATTAAACCAATGCTTGAGGTAGGTTCTGTTGCCCACGCTTATCAGCCATACTCATTGTCACGAAAGGCTATGCGTGATGATATAAACACATTGATGGCACTTTTGACTTAATAGAGGTGAAGTATATGTATGAAAAAACAATTCAGTTTATTTCTGCGGTTATCTGCGGAATACTCAGCTATATGTACGGAGAATTTGACGGAATGTTAAAGGCACTTGTATTCTGCATGGCGATTGATTATATAACAGGTTTGATTGTTGCTTATAAAAACAGGGAGTTATCGTCAAAAATAGGCTTTTTAGGGCTTGCAAAGAAATTTGTAATGCTTCTGATAGTCGCCCTCGGTCATATAATTGACGTTGAAATATTCAGCAATGCAATGTTTATGAAATCTGCTGTATGCGGTTTTTATATTGCCAATGAGGGGCTTTCAATTCTCGAAAATACGGCGGCTGTCGGGGTTAAATATCCTGAAAAACTGCTGAAAGCATTGAAACAAGTAAATTCAGATACGGAGGATAAAAAAGATGAAAAAGAAGATATGCATTGATGCAGGTCACTATGGGAAATATAATCAGTCACCAGTACACAAATCGTACTGGGAGAGTGACATGACATGGAAACTGCATTTACTCTTAAAATCAGCACTTGAAAACAGAGGATTTGAGGTAATAACAACAAGGTCAAGTCAGGCTACTGATTTAGGTCTTGAAAAACGTGGCAAGGCTTCAAAGGGCTGTGATTTATTTATTTCATTACATAGTAATGCTTCATCTGATGTCGGTGCAAGCTATTCTGTAGCCTGTTGTATGATTGACGATAAAAATGTTACTATTGATGATATATCTGTACAGCTCGGCAAGAAACTTGCTGATAAAGTTACCGAGCTGATGACAGGAAAATTCAATGGTGGTACTGTATGGCGTAGAAAAGGGGATTACGGCGACTATTACGGAGTTATCAGGGGTGCTAAATCCGTTGGAACTCCTGCAATTTTACTGGAGCATGGTTTCCATACCAATCTCGGAAACACATTGTTTTTGCTTGATGAAAACAATCTGAAAACAATAGCAAGTGCTGAAGCTGATATTATCGCTGATTTCTTCAATGTATCAGCTGATGAAAAAGTATTTGAACCGTATTTGGTTAAGATAATTTCAGCTGACGGCTATGTCAATATCAGAAAAACACCTGCATGGTCCGATTCTGATATCGTTGGAAAGATTGAAACAGGGAATACTAAGTATACTATAGTCGCAGAAACTGTTATTGATGGTACAAAATTCGGAAAACTGAAAAGCGGTGCAGGGTGGATAAGTCTGAATCCGAAATATACTGAGATAGTTTAATACATAAAAACGAGAGGCAGGGAGCTTTGTTTTCCCTGCCTCTTTGGTTTATGCTTCATACTTATGAAATTCTATTATAGTCTTGTTGGGAATCGGTGTGTACCTTTTCATTGGTACATAACATTTATCCCATGGTGAATTATCTTTGTGAGTAATATTTACCAACTCATCAGAAGTAAACTGTCTATATTTTTCTAAGGTTAAATCAATAGATTTCATTTTTTTTGCACCATCATATGATGATAATATGCGACTTCGAGCTGTTTCAATATCCATTGTCTTTTTGACAATATCATATTTCCAATAGCCTTTTGATTTTAATATTTTATAAGTGTCATAGCAGATAGGCCCGTTATGAAAAGCACAAACTTTATCTGAAAACAATGGCTGTTGAGTTTTTTCAAGGTAGTCAGCATGACTAAGATATGCAAGTTTCTGCAATTTTAAATGTTCGCTTTCTTCCAATTTGGAAAGAATATATTCAGCAACATCTATACTGGATAATTGTAAGTTGCTTTTTAATGCATCTATAAATTTATCTATGTCATTGTATAAAAGTACCTTTTCAAAAAAACTATCTGCTTCAGCTACACAATTCCAGGCTTCACCACTTGCTGTAATCATGCGTGTTGAGATGCAATGAAGATTGCCCACAGTTTCCTTTATCTTAGTAATTTGAGATTTTATAAACTCAACAGAAACCTGCGGAACAATGTAATCAATTGCAATACGCTTTCCTTCTGAATAAGAACTCCCCATAATAATAAAATGAGTATACATTTAAACAACCTCCTTCCAGTTTATATGAGTAAATTTTCTTTATATTCACTTTCCCATTTAGTATATTCCTGTTTATATTTTTTATGTGACAGATAATTAGTTTTTTCATCTTTCTGTAACCATATCTGTAATTCCCATGGAAAAGTAAAGTTATTGGTTGTAAAGTAGATATGTATCGCCTTATAATCATTTTTACTGGCGTTTATACATTTTGAATCAGGATACATATTTTTTATCCGAAAGAGCAAATCATCCAAGGTATAATTATTGGCTATTATTATTCGTAATCCAAATAAGTCATTTAAGCACTTATTTATCGGAATGCCGCCACTCTCAGATTTTTCAGTTATATATCTGTTGATTTTATAATAAACAGAGTTATTGTTTTTTACTCTGCTCGTTGATTTTAAAATATTTGATGTGGTGAAACTTGAAAATCTTAATTGAAATTCAATTGTGTTTTCATTCAAAAACTCTAAATATGAAAGTACAAGTTCCTCTAAAACACCATCATCATTAGCCTTTTTTATCGTCTTTTTCTTTAAATTAATATCGTACTTTAAATTATTGGAAATATATTCTTTTGAAATAATATCAATGATTTGCTGAAATTCTTCTTCAAACATATACAACACTTCACTAACTTTTGCAAATTCCTTCTTTGCTGATTATAGCACAAATTTATGGGTTTATCAATGATTCTTATAATTTTTTATGAATAATAACATTTTTTCAATTAATTGATATACAATATATATAAATTTTGCAAATGTAAAAAAAATATTTTATAATTGATATAAATATTGTTCGTACGAACTCGCACACGTCGAGATGATTTCGGCGATATTATATCAACTGACAAAGGGGCTTACACCTGAGGAGATAAAAAGAAGCGGATTTGACACATATTTTGTAGACCATACACTTGGAATATATCCGCAGTCAGCGGCAGGAGTGCCATTCACAGCCGCATATTTCCAGTCGAAAGGCGATGTAATAACCGACCTTACCGAGAACATGGCGGCGGAACAGAAAGCAAGAAGCACATATGATAATATTCTGCGGCTTGCAGATGATTATGATGTAAGAGAGCCGATAAAATTTTTAAGGCAGAGAGAAATAGTGCATTTTCAGAGATTCGGTGAAGGTCTGAGAATATGTCAGGATAATCTGAATTCAAAGAATTTCTATGCCTGCAATCCCGCATATGAAAGAAAATGCGGAAAAATGAAAAGAAGCTGATATATAATTAAATTTATCCCCTGTTTTTTAACCAGGGGATATTTTGTTTTTTACGCTTAAATAAATCCTGATGGTACAGCTTCAGAAGTTTCTGCTGATATGGCTGTCGGGAGTGAAAAAATAATTGACTGAACATGAGAAAAGTGGTATAATAAAATCAGAGGGAAGTAATTACATGAGTAGAATGTTCAGAAAACCAAAATCAGCAGAATATATAGAACCAATGCCTAAAAAACAGCTGAGAAAGATTGTAAAAGCATTTGAAAAAAACGGCGGTATAATACAGATGAATGAGGCAACAGACAGTTATCTTGATTCAAAGAACGCAGAAGCCATAACATATAATGCTTATACGATACTTTTAAGACAAAATCCGGGCAGAGCAAGCGTCTTTGAAGAATTAATCCATACATACCAGTATCGCACAGGAGAAAATGACGGAGAATATGAAAGCAGATTAAGATGTGAAATATCAGCACAGAAAAAGCTGATTAAGTATCATAAATCATATAAGCTGACAGCTTTTGAAATCGAACAGACGAAACAGGCATTAAAGGCTTATGAGGAAGAATTAAAGGAATATCTTGACAGGAGGGATTGATATGTTGAAAGTTTTAAATTATATTCCTGTTGGCAATAATCTTGCTGTAACAGTTGACGGAGTATGCAGTCTGAAAGCAGGTGATATACTTACTGATGAAAACGGCAATAAATTCAGGCTTGTATCAGTCGGCATGGCAAGATACAATAATCCAGATGATATTAAAAAATTTACTGATATTTTAGTTTCACCAAATGCTGAAATCGGAAATACTCTTGTTGTAAGCTGATAAAATACTTTTTTAAAATATAAAAAAGCACTATAAAAAGGAGCGTTTTAGATGAGTGACAATATTAAAGATGAAAAAATATATTTATTATGTGACGATACAGAAGAATATTATGCTTTAATGCATAAAGAAGAAGTAGAAGAAATGAGAAAAAAAACAGAAGCACTTTCAAAAAAACATATAAAAGAAATAAAAGAACAATATAATCTTTAAAGCACTTCATAATAATGAGGTGATTTAAAACACCCTTAAAACGCTCTTAAAAGGGCGTTTTATTATTCCTTGAAAGGCGGTATCTGACATCAGATAGAAAATTAAATAATGCAAATTCGACAGAAACAGTTTTGCGGTAATGTACTGTCTTCACTTTTAAGTATTATGCAGTCAAGTCATAATAAAAATGTTATAAGTAAAGCGATTGACTTATTTTATATTTTGCAGTATAATAATATATTATAAAGTTAAAACAGATTTACAACAGGCGTAATAATAATTATTGTATTAGGAAGGATAAAACATGAAAGGTATTATTTTAGCAGGCGGTTTAGGTACACGGCTTTATCCATTGACCTCCGTAATATCAAAGCAGCTTTTACCTGTATATGATAAGCCGCTTATATATTATCCATTATCTACGCTGATGCTTGCGGGAATAAGAGATATACTTATCATTTCGACTCCTGAAGACTTACCTAATTTTATAAATCTGCTGGGTGACGGCTCTGAATTTGGTATACATCTTTCCTATATTGAACAGCCATCTCCCGATGGGCTGGCTCAGGCATTTATTCTTGGAAAAGAGTTTATAGGTGATGATGCGTGTGCACTGATACTTGGTGATAATATTTTTTACGGCAACAAGTTCGGTAAAGTGCTTCGTGATGCAGTTATCAATGCAGAACAGAATAAAAGAGCCACTGTTTTCGGATATAGCGTCAAAGACCCTGAAAGGTTTGGAATAGTCGAATTTGACAGTAACGGATATGCTGTATCAATTGAGGAAAAACCTGACAATCCCAAAAGCAGTTATGCGGTTACAGGATTATATTTCTATCCGTCAGGAGTAAGTGAAAAAGCAGCAGAGGTTAAACCTTCGATTCGCGGCGAACTGGAAATAACAACTCTTAATGAAATTTATCTGAAGCAGAAACTTCTTGATGTCAGAACACTTGGACGAGGCTTTGCATGGATTGATGCAGGTACAATTGATGCTCTTGCTGAAACGGCAAATTTTGTTCAGATGATAGAAAAGCGTCAGGGGGTAAAAATATCTGTGCCGGAAGAAATTGCATACATAAACAATTGGATAAGTAAGGATAAGCTTTGCACTATTGCTGAAAAATATGCAAACTCACCTTATGGACAGCATTTGAAAAATGTTGCAGAGGGAAAATTTATTTATTGAGGTAAAAATGGAAAATTTCACATTTAATAAAACCCATATAGACGGCGTTTATACGATTGATGTCAGAACTTATGGCGATAAACGCGGATACTTTATGGAAACATATAATCAAAAGAGCTTTATAAAAGCCGGTTCTGACTATAATTTTGTTCAGGATAATCAGTCATCATCTGTGAAAGGTGTCCTGAGAGGGCTTCATTTTCAGAAAAACTATCCGCAGGCTAAGCTTGTGAGGGTAATCAGCGGTGAAGTATTTGATGTTGCTGTAGATTTAAGAAGAAACAGCAGAACATATGGGAAATGGATTGGTGTATTTTTGTCCGGTGAAAACCAAAGACAGCTTTTAATTCCCCGTGGATTTGCACATGGTTTTCTGACTCTTTCGGAATATGCAGTTTTTTCATATAAATGCGATGAGTTTTATCACCCTGAGGACGAGGGCGGAATTATATGGAATGATAGTGATATAGGCATTGACTGGCCTTATTCAGATGATATTATTCTCAGTGAAAAGGATAAGAATAATCCATCGCTTTCGGAAATAAATATATTCTTTTAAAAAGGTGCGGTGAGAATGACTGTAATAGTAACAGGAGGAGCCGGTTTTATTGGTTCAAATTTTATTTTTTATATGCTTGATAAATATCCTGATTATAAAATAATCTG
>JBJEQS010000224.1:0-2229 GCA_051881875.1 Oscillospiraceae bacterium | reverse complement strand
GCCCTAAATGGCGTTCAAAAAAGTTTTTTGTCAAACTTTTTCCAAAAAAAGTTTGAGCAAACGCAGTTTGCTGAACTGAAATTATGGATTTATAAGTAAATAAAGACTGGCGAATATAGTTCGCCATTACAAAATAAATCCATCGAACTCACGTTAATAGAAATAACATAATTTTTAACTGTTCGCTGATATATTTTAAATCAAAGTTTTTATCCTGTCAAATTTACGTTTAAAATATAAACAGCAATATACTGCAATGGTATTATATCATATTACTGCCAACAAGTCAAACAAATAAAAATTCTGATAAAACCATAAACTGATTCTATCAGAACTTCTTTTATCATTTTTATACATTAAAATATAAATTCTGTTTTTATATGCGGATAATATTCTGTCATGTATATACTTGCATATGATGCTTTAGGAAGTTTTATTATTGATATACGGCTGCAGCCATCGAATATACCGTCACCTATTGATGATATTCCGCCGCCGAATCTTGCCTCATAAAGAGATGTGCAGTTATTGAAAACATTGTTTCCTATTTCCACAACACTTGATGGGATTATAGCTGTTTTTATTGACACACACTGTTCAAATGCCGAACTGCCTATTCTTGTAACACCGTTCTGTATTGTAAGACTTACGGCTGACGAACAGCCATGAAATGCACAGTATCCTATTTCAGTGACGCTCGATGGAATATCTATCTTTTCCAGTGATGTACAGTTTTCAAATGCAGACTGACATATTTTTTTTACATTTTCAGGCAATTTCATTCTGAGTTTTCTGCATTCGCAGAATGCTCTTATTCCTATATCTGTAAGATTTTCCGGAAGTTTTATATTTTCAAGAGATTCACAGCCTTCAAAAGCACTGTTTCCAATCGATGCAACACCATCCGGTATATTTATATTCTTCAGCTTCTTACAGCCCCGGAATGCGTTTTCATTTATTGTTTTAAGCGTTGACGGAAGCTTTACTGTTTCAAGAGATGTACAGCCGTCAAAAGTTCCGCTGCTCAACTCGATAAGTCCTTCAGGAAGTGTAACAGATACAATATTGCTGCACCCTGCAAATGCATAGTTTCCGATTGAAACTGTATTTTCTGAAAGTGAGATTTCATTCAGATGTTCACAGCCGAAAAATGCATAATCATCAACTATTCTTACAGTCTTGGGAATTTTTATATTTGAAATCATGGTGCAGTTTTTAAATGCGGAATTGCTGATTTTCTGAAGGAATGTCGGCAAAGTGATTGATTCAAGTTTTCTGCACCCTTCAAAAGCAGAATTATTTATTTCAGTAACACTGTTCGGAACAGCAATATTCTGCATTGCAACACAGTTCCTGAAAGTTTCCGCACCGATTGCGGTTATTCCGTCAGGTATATTTACAATTGAAAGTGCAGAGCAGTTCTTAAAGCAGGCTTTTCCGAGTTTGCTCAGAGTAGCCGGAAGCTTTACGCTTTTCAGATTTGAACAGCCTTCAAAAGTACCGTCACCGAGTTCCGTAACCGATTCAGGTATAACGATTGAATTCAGATTATCATAATCCTTGAATGCATAGCCATAGAGTATTTCAGGAGATTTGTTGTAGAACTTATGATAAGCTGTATAATTTTCATATGTACCCATTATTTTAGTATAACCATCAGGAATTTTTACTGTTGAACTGTTTTTGAACTGAGCCGCATCTGCTGAATTGAATATCTTTTCATTTTTGGCACCGCATTCGCCGCAGAATTTTTCCGTTTCATACATATCGGCTCCGCATGAAGCACATTTTATAAATACTTCTATTTTTGCACCGCAGTTGGTGCAGAATTTTTTGACATTCTGGAGTTCCGTTCCGCAATTCTGACATATCATATCGAGTCAACATCCCTTCGTTAATAAACGATAATTCAACAAAATAAATTATAACATATTGAGAAAATCAAGTCAATAACGGATAATAAATTTATATATAATATATAAGCTGATATTGTCGGAAATTAATACTTTTTGCACTTTTGCAGAATAAGCAACAGATGTCTGAATTTTAAAAACAAACAATGTCATCATGCTGAAATATGTACAACTGTCACAATAACATTCTGAAAAACCACAAGATGTTCTTTAAATCTTTTTTAACGTGAGTTCGATAACCAAAAATAAAAGTTTTGGTCAAGCTTTTTGCGGCGAGTCGCCGCCTCCGATTTTAAGTATTTTGTTTTATCCAAGC
>JBJEQS010000223.1:0-9725 GCA_051881875.1 Oscillospiraceae bacterium | reverse complement strand
GTATCGTTGTCCGGTAAACGACATATTTTCAGCACCTCTTCCTGTGACTTGGATTCAAGGGTACTGCAGATCGCAAGAGCAGCCGCACCTGCAGCTGCAGCAATGATCTTAAGGATAAGGTCTTCTGTAACGCTTGACATAAAGTATCGCCGCCTTTCGCAAAGTATCGCACTTTTCGTGCTTGAATTTGATTGGTTAATCCTCTGTAATAGCCTTTACAACCGCTGTAACTATGGCAATAACGACTACACCGATGATTTTGTTCATAACATTTCTCTCCTTTCATAATTTTGAATTTTGTGCTTTTTATGCTGTAAAACATAGATTTCAGCATAAACGCAATAGTTTTTAGAAACATGAAAAAATCCCCATGCACTCCGGCAAACGCCGGAAAACATGGGGATCTAAACGTTTATTCATGCTCTTACACTAATATGATATATACTTGAAATGTGAAGCTTTATCACAGCTTGCGAAGAGTTGCGACAGATTGCAACAAAAGAGTAAGGAAAAGCTGATTAAAGCGAAGCGTTCGTTTCGCCGTTTTGAAAAATGTACGAGTTCCCGTCTTTGAGTACATTTTGAAAAACGGCTGAAACGTATTAATCAGCATTTCCTTAAAAACAAAAAGGAGGCTTTTCAATGCTTTCAGATTATGATGATTACCTTACGCCTTATGAAGTCGCAGATGAACTTGCACTTTCTCTTACTACCGTTTACAACCTGCTCCGGGAAGGTAAGCTGCCAGGGGTTAAGATCGGGAGGAGTTGGAGGATACCGAGGGATGCGTTGGGAAGATTGATGTATTAATAAAAAAGGCTCTGCATGGGAAAAATCCTATGCAGAGCCGATATTATTTGTTTCGTAAATGAACCAGTACAATTGTGGTAAGATCAACATACATTATATGACTACCGTCCGAATCAGCAAGCATAACCGATGGAGTTCTGCCGTTTGTTCTTTTCATTGTGATTAATTCTTCCAAATACTGGCACCATACAAAGTAGCGATATAGATTCAACTTATAGCCAATAGTGAAAAACATCACATTCCCAGCCGTTTGATGTTTTTGTCATATGGAATGAATCATCTTCATAATATACAATTTCCGGATAATCATCAAAGCAAAGGGTATTGACAGATTTAAAAACTATTTCATTGCCGGTAGATTTAATCGGCTTAAAAGCTAATCCTTTAAAATCAAGACGTGTACCTCTGTCTATAACTAAATGATTGTTACATTCAGCTTTAAATGCTTCATATTGATCATCAGTGAGGAAATTCAGCATCTCCCTTGAAAAACAGCCATCTGTTCCTTCTTCGTCAACAAGGTCGCAGTTAATAAACAGATTTCTTAAGACGTATTCGCCGCCAACTCTTAATACAAGTTTATACTTACCTGTAGTCAATGCTTTATAATTCAGTACATCCTCACTTATGTCAAATGAATATTCGCTGTGACTTGATATACTTTCATCTAATTGATATATGCAACTGCTGTTATTAAATATCACGGGCAGGGTATTGTTTTCATCATCCATCCAAAATAATGATAATCCTTCAATAGTTACATCGTAGTCGTTTTTGTTATTCACCCTGACAGATATATAATTTTTTTTATATTCAGCTTCTGTGTTAGGTGCAATAAAAGGAGTGGCCTCGCAATATACAATATCATCGGAAGCATGATCATATTCACTGTCTTTATCTTCGATAATAATACTGTATCCCGACATTTTTTCAATAAGTGCATTGGCTTCACTTTCGTTGTATGCAGCTGTACGGATATATGACGAATGGTTTTCAAGCAAATCTGTACATTCTGTATAATATGAAATGGGTTTATTGGTATTGATACTAACACCCGAAAGATAAGTTGAAGTTTGGGTAAGCGTTTTTCCATAGGCTGTTAAATATGAACTTGCATTGGACAAATCAATTGCGAATTCAACATTTCCCTCTGAAAATGGAGCTACCATTCCTGTTTCAAATGATACTACAAATTGTTTTTCGGAACTGAGATACCAGCTAAACTGATCTGTATAAATACAATCCATTAGACAATCCAACCAAATGAATTCATTTTTAGCTGCTTCATCATGGATCAAAGTATAAATGATATTGGCATAATCACTTCCCAAAATATCGCTTGGTTCCAAAACATAACCTGTTTCCGGATTTATAACCATATATGTATCATTTTCTCTGAAAGAAAACGCATTTCCGCAACCCCCGAGAGGTTCAATTTTAAAGCTATAATAATTTGAATTTCCCAACCCAAATGACGAATTATCTTCGGCAGCAACACTGTGACAGTACCAGAGATCTTCGCTGTCTACATCGGTATCATAATATTTTTCATTTACAGCTTCAAAGAAATCATAGAAAAAAAGTTCGTCATCAGTTGCATATTTTCTTAAAAAACTATCTGACAAAATTTCGCCGTAATGCGTTTTTACCGTATTTCTTGAATAAAACCAAACACCGCTGTTTAAATAGTAATCACTTTCTTCATACTCAACTCTGAACACATAATTACTGTCGGCATATTCTGAATAAAAGGAGTATGTAACATTAGATGTGCTGTTCATTATATATGAATCCCAGAATTGACATTCCTTTTTTTCTCTTATGCCGTCAAAACCATAATCATGAGTAAAAGTAACTTTATACGCATCATTCAAATCATCTGAATTCGCATATATTGGAAGAACAGAAGCGGTAGTTTCATTTGATAGCGCACTTTCGGCAGTATCATCTACGATCGATTCTGTCGAGGCAACCGTATCTTTGACTTTATCGGATACAGAAATTTGAGATTTATCAGAACACGCCGCAAGTTGACATGATATCAACAGTGCAGTTATACACGCAAGTGCTTTCGATTTTTTCATATATTTATACATCTACTTTCAGTAAGATTTTTTCTGTTGCAGAAATGCTTTTACATAAATTTATACCGCATAAATCAGTATAGCTGTCTTTGTACGGTGCTGTCTTAATTCTTTTTGTGTCCGCATTTTTTGCAATAAGTACCGTCTGTATTATTGGAACAACCGCAATTTTCACATATCCATGAGGTATAGCCGTTGTTTTCATACGATGACTTTGAAAGTGAAATAGGCTCTCTTTCAGCTGCAGGTGCATGATTTTGAACATTTGTATTTGCTGAAGGAACTATATCAAAAGCCTGCTGCAGTTCATAGCCTATCATACCCATTGCAACAATAACCTTTTTGTAATTGCTGTAGCTGTCAAAGGGGGCAAATAATCCTCCAACAGACTTTGTCCAGCGCATACTGAATGTCGAATCGTCATTCGGTATTATTTCATAGGTAAAACTGCCATATGTAACGCACACAGTATTTTCCGAGCTTATTGTAAGCTGCATACTAGAGCCATACCTTGAAATAAGCCTTGATTGAAGCTTATCAAAGATCTCAGCACAACTTACGCCCGATATGAATTTAAATTTTTCATTTCTCAAACCTATAACCTTTGCGTATGACCACATACAGTTGAACATAAGCCATAGCAACAATCCACAGCCTCCGACGGTAAGAAAAAATGACCAATCCGTTATATAGCCTATTGCCCCAATGATCGCAAGTACTATATATACCCTTTTCAGACCTGCAAGTTCATTGGGCAACGGTTCGGATGACCGCAAAACCCATATTCCATTTACTTTTTCATTCATAATTTCGTACACTCCTTTGCATATTACTGCCTGTATCCTTCATAAGAGTGGGTCGAAACAGTAGTTGTCACAGTTTGAGTTGTTTCATATTGTCGTTCGGTCTGTTTCCTGTTTGAATCATTGCTGTCATTCTTATAGCGTAGTCCCATTATAGAAACCACTACAGCCAAAACAATAGCTACTCCCAAAGCAGTTTTATTTTTTGAATTGGATGAAACTGCCATACCGATAATAATTATAATTATCGCTGCTATATACCACCATTTAATTGTTAGCCATGTTAGCAGAAATCCCCAAGCCGATGAAATCAAGAGTGTACCTATGATATTTCCCGAATGTTTTCTGCAAAGGAATACAAACGCTGCAATTGTCCAGAATATCCAAATCCCCATAAGTGCTCCGCCCATTTTTCTTCTCCTTTATGACCCTGCTTTGTAATAAGATCCCATAATGGTATCCATTGTATCCCACATCTCATAATCGTAAACATCTTCACCTGTTCCTGCATATTCGAGGGTAAAGCTTTCTTTATTCAAATCAACTTTAAACTGAATTTTTATTTCTTTGCTTTTGCCATTTTGGGTTCCTGCATATGTAACATAATCGACTCCGTCCGAGGTCGTGTATATCCAACCGCCGTCATCAAAATAGGCATTAAATGCCTTGTCAAGCTTGATATCGGGATAGGCTACAAGACATCCTGAGCTAACTATGTCAATACATTTCTTTTCTCGCAGAAAATCTCCAAGTCCAACACCTATCTTCACAACAACAAAACCAATGATGATGAACATACCTATCACTATAAGAATAAATTTCGGCGTGATCTCAAAATCCGAATGAACAGTTTGAGCCGCTTGAACTGCTTGCGCACCATTCTCCGTATTGGACGATGCATCAAGCTTTGCTCCGCAGTATTGACAGTATTCATTCCCGTAACCAACAACTTTTCTTTTACAATCAGGACAAACACTCATTCTTAACACCCCATTTTTGTATTTTGCCGATGTCCGACATCTTATTTGTATTATATCATCAATTACTTTTGGTGTCAATATGATACCATACATTTTTCAACCAATATGGTATCATAATAAAATTAAGGAGATGATAAAATGCCGGTAATAAAAAGCCAGTTCACAATGCGTCTAGACCCTGTGACTCACTATAAGATAAAGCAGATCGCCGCCGAGGATAAACGATCCCTTACCAATATGATCGAATACCTCATCGCAAAGGAGATCAAGCGCTACGAAGCAGAAAACGGCGAGATCCCCTGCACCGACGACGATCTTTATACCGAATAGCTTTATCCTGTTTCATTATACCCCATAGTTTAACGAATGTGGTGTACCTATTGGTACACAAAACAGCCGCCCTGTATTTCACAGAGCGGCTGTTTACTTTACAACGCTTCAAAATTTTTATCATACAGCAAAGCTACGGTTTTATCATAATCAAACCCGTTCATAAGCGCATAAATTATTACCGAATCCCGTTCGTCCTTGGGATAAAGCGGTCGATTGCATGAGTGCTTAAGCAAAGCCTGCGTTTCTTCCAGTGAAAGCTTCATTCCTATCGCTATCGCAAGCAGTTTGTCCCTCGAAGGAATCTTTTTTCCCGAAAATATGTGATAAGCATAAACACGTTCGATCCCCGAATTCTTAACCGCATCTTTCAATGGTATATCCTTTTCGGCAAGAAGATCATTCAGATATGACGATATGCTGCCCTTTATAAATACATTTTTGTTTTTTGCCGCGAAGCTCTCATAATCATTCGCCGTTTCAAGCTCGGACAAAAGTGCGTCCGTTGATTTTTCTTTCAGAATATTCATTCTCCCTCCATATACCGATCATCGGCAATCAACTTCTATTTCGAATACAGCATTCTCCGTGAATAAGCTAACTAAAGTCATAGATCCAATCCGGCGGTGTATAATCATATATCCAATTTACAAAGTCATCATCGTAACGCCATCCACTGCCCGAATAATCATACGCATTGATGGTAGTAAGCTCCCCGTCCATATAATAATAAATATTCTGTCCTCCGGTAGAAAGAAATTCATTCAATGCGAACCCATACACTCTTGCATAGGTTTCTCCCCAGCCTCTTCCGAGATACATAGGTTCATCGTTTTTAACAGTAAAAAAGCCTGTAAAGTTATAGGTTTCCTTATCCCCTATGGTCACCGCCATCAGATTATCCCCCGAAAGTTCAAAAAAGGTGATCTGTACTATCGTTTTCTCGTCCAAATTGTATTCGTTGAATGCATTTTGAAGAGAATATCCGCAGATATCCATATTGTACTGCAGTCCGTCTGCGATCTTCGCTGTTGCAAGGTTAATGGTCAACATACCGTATATATCTACACCGACCGTTATGCACTCATTTCTTCCGCTGTTATCTATATCGGTGTACATCGTGTATTTCTCAAATTTATTGAACAGCTCTTCTCCTTTCGCAAGGAATATCCTCGCCGTGCTGTCCTCGCAGAAAAATATCTTGTCGTCCTTGTCATATTCGGGAACATATTCAGGTACGGCAGTATATTCATTGTCGTAATCGGTAATAAACACCGTACTATCGTCGGTGAACATCATCGATGTTTGAAATTCACTCGTCATCTCGGTTTCTATTTGGCTCGTTTCGGTTTCAGTAACAGCTTCGGTGGTGCTTTCTGCTGTTACTGTTTCAGTTTCTTTGGGACTTGTTTCCGTGTTATTGGTAGTCTTGCTTGTTTCGCTTATTTTGCTTGTAATTGGCTTGGAAGTTTCTTCAGTAATGGTTTGTACGGACGCTGTTACAGTTTCAACATAAGTAGGCTCATCATAAACTGTATTTGTCCGTGATAAAAAGCTCATTGTGATTGCAAGAACAGCCGCAGCCGAAAGCAGCACCCCCACCGCAATATAAAAAGTTTTCCTGTGAAGATTCAAAAGCGCATTTTTCAACTCTGCAGCACTCTGATAGCGATTATCCGGATCAAACGATATACACCGCTGTATGATCTTTTTGTATACAGGTTTTGCAGAAAGACTTCCGAGAAGAATTTTCATAGTTTGTCCTGCTGCGTATATATCTGTGCGGAAATCCGTCTGTGCAAAGCCATACTGTTCGGGCGGAGCGAAACCCTCTGTCCCAAGACAGCGTGTGTCCTTTTCGCTGTTCTCTTTCACAAAGCGAGCCGCCTCAAAATCAATAAGCTTTATTCTGCCGTCATCACAGATCAGAATATTGGAAGGCTTTATGTCACGGTGAACTATTCCAAGCTTATGTATAAATTCAAGAGCGGAGCATAGCTGAATCATTACGTTTTCCGCTTGTTTCTCGGATAAGTACGTGTGAGCAAGGCTTTTTCCGTCAATGTATTCTTCACATATAACAGTTTTTCCGTCTGCGATATCAACAGAGTATATCTCCGGCAGGAAACAGGATGGGGCATCTTTCAGCGCATTGTAAACCGCACATTCGGAATATACCGTGCGGCGTATGTATTTTTCTTCTCCATAAACAAGCTCTACCGTACTTCGCTCCGAAGAATGTATAATTTCCGTTTGCAAAATATCACCACCCGATTTTTTATATTTTATCATAAATTATATTGATATGCAAGTGTAAAAACAGGTCACAAAAATTTTTTTGATTTTGTGACCTGTTATTTTCGTCTTCTGATATATAATTAATGCAGGAGGTGATAATTATGGAAGAAGCATCAATGGAAACGCTCTTCCAAAATGCCAAAGTCCAACTTCAAGATCATGGATTTGAAATAACAATTACCTCATGCTGTTTTAATATATTTCCAAATAACACGCATGAAGCAGTTAAAACAAGATTTTTGATTCTTCCAACGAATGAAGAGATCATGCTGAGTAAAGCTTCAAGCAATACTCAAAAAGTGATCCACGCTGTTGCATTGTTTGCTGATTTCACATATCAGCAGATAAGCTTTACTCAAGATGAACTGAATATCGGCAAATTCAAAGAAATTATTCTAATGAAAATCAGTTCTTTTGGATTTATGCCGGACGAGCAGTATAAATATTTATATTGTATTTTTGCTGCGATTGCACAAAATGGACTTCAGTCACAGGTAAAATATTCAGAGTCCGGTCTTACTCCCGATATGGCTGAATTTATTTATAAAGGCAATCATATCAAAACTGCTGTCAAAACCAAACCAAGTGAAAACGATTTTTTTGACAGCGCAGCAGCACTTAGAATGATGCTAAAATGCTGTCGTGGTAAGTCGGTAATCCTTCTTATGATACAGATGATACTGTAATCCTTTTTAACGGAAATCAATTCGGGAGCAGCCAATGTCTTTTCTGCAGCATAAGATACAATGCTTTCACCGTGTTTATCACGATATGCAAGAGATATAGGGTAAACATCCAGACACTTAAATGCATTAAACATCTTTTTCATCTTGTAATCCGAGCCCAGCTGTTTTAATATTTCATTCTGTACAGCTGTAAACGACCTCTTGCCCCATTGTATGTCCGAATATTCCAACATCCTATTTTTAAGCTTGGTACTTAACATTGAACGTTCAATGGCTGTTTTCATATTTGACAGATAATAATAATCGCCCGGCAAAAAATGTTTTTTTATGTACTCTTCAAACCAAGTTCTGCTTGTAAATGCCATATATCCTAACATCTCAATATTACAAATATCATTTGATAGGACATTTTTCATCTCTCGTAGCATGTCCCTATTAATTGCAAGCTCAAGACGAAGCAACGATTCCGAAACTGCTTCATAGTTTTCACCTATATCCTCCAGCTGAAAATACTTATCATAAGCTGTAAACGTTGTACAACCGGTGTTAATGCGGAAACTATGCTTATTCTTCTCACTTGCCTCGGGAACATCATCGGGGAATAATATGATAATAACCTTACTGATTTAAGAGTAATATAGTCCATGTGCTATAAAGTGCAATATGAAGATTATTGATAAAAACATAGATACAAAGGTGTTTTGTATGTAAAAGTCAAAAAAAGCTTTTAGAAAAAGTGTACGAAATACTATATATGAAAAAATCACGGAAATGGAATCTTACCATTTCCGTGAATAATTATATATTCATACTGTCCTCATCAAGCAGGAACTGCTCAATTCCGATATAAAGGATCCCCTTTTCATCATGCCAGGGGATAATCTTATCCTTTACAACAACGATCTTTTTAAACGAATCATTGACTCTGACAAGCGAGTTTATCTCCTGTGTGCGCTTTTCCTCGGTGTCAATATTCAGCGCAGACTGGATATAATACTTGCTGCTGCCCTTGTTTGCTATAAAGTCGATCTCAAGCTGTGTCCTGCTTCGTTTCTTATCGCTTCTTGCAGCAGAATACTCCACAACACCCACATCAACTTTGTATTCACGCATAAGCAGCTCGTTGTAGATGATATTCTCCATAATGTGGTTTTCTTCCTGCTGACGGAAGTTCAGCCTTGCATTGCGAAGTCCTATATCGGAGAAATAATATTTGAACGGCGAACCTATATACTTCCGTCCTTTCACATCATAACGCTGTGCTTTGTATATCAGAAACGAATCCACAAAGCAGTCAAGATATTTTGCAATCGTATCGTCCGAAATTGTTTTGCCCGTAATGCTTGAAAATGTATTGGAAATACGAAGCGGATTGGTAAGCGAACCTACCGAAGAGGAAATAACATTCAGCAGATCCTCCAGCACGGATTTATCATGTCCGATCTTGTTTCGGGCAATAATATCATCAAGGTATATCTTGCTGAAAAGATCCTGCAGATACTTGGCCTTGTCCTCATGGGTCTTTTGAACAAGCACAAGCGGCATTCCGCCGTAAGTGTAATACTCCGTCCATGCGTCACGTTTATCGCCGTCATAAGCGGCATAAAACTCCGCAAAGGAAAGCGGATTTACCCGTATCTCATCACCTCTGCCCCGAAATTCTGTGAGAATATCAGACGATAACATTCTGGAGTTGCTTCCCGTTACATAAATATCTGCGTTGCGTATTTTCAT
>JBJEQS010000222.1:0-9747 GCA_051881875.1 Oscillospiraceae bacterium | reverse complement strand
AACAACCACATCAAAAACAACAACTACAACAACAGTTCCAACAACAACCACATCAGAAACAACAACTACAACAACAGTTCCAACAACAACCACATCAGAAACAACAACTACAACATCAAAAACAACAACTACAACAACATTTCCAACAACCACCACATCAGAAACAACAACTACAACAACAGTTCCAACAACAACCACATCAAAAACAACAACTACGACAATAGTTCCAACAACAACCACATCAGAAACAACAACCACTACAACAGTTCCAACAACAACCACATCAAAAACAACAACTACAACAACAGTTCCAACAACAACCACATCAGAAACAACAACTACAACAACAGTTCCAACAACAACCACATCAGAAACAACAACCACTACAACAGTTCCAACAACTACAACATCAAAAACAACCACCACAACAACAGTTTCGGAAGAAACATCAGAGAAATTTACTGAAACAAGTAATTCTGATGAAGAAATTGATTTCACAGGCTCTGTTACATCATTAGTAGTCGGTACTGAATACACAGATGCAACAACATCAGATTCAGCATCTTCAACAACTATTACAACTATTTCAACTGAAACAACAACTACAACAACACTTCCAACAACAACCACATCAGAAACAACAACTACTACAACAGTTCCAAAAGAAACAACAACTATGACAACTACTTCAGCCGAAACAACAACTACTGAAACAACCTCTGTATCAGATGATGAATTTGACTTTACTAATTCACGGACAGATGTTGGCTCAGATGTTATAATTACAGATATAGTAACATCAGATGAAGAAACAATGACTTCCGAATCCGAAACAACTACTTCTGTATCCTCAGAAGAAACTGAAATTGATGAAAGCTCATTATCCGATATCACTACTTCTGAATCAAAAACCACAAAAGAAAGCAAATCAACTGATAATGTTAAGGATACATCAAGCAGAAATTATAAGGATACTGACAAGACAAATTCAAGTCCTAAGACAAGCGATGATACAGGAGCAGTATTTGCAGTCCTCGCATTATCACTCATAGTTGCAGGCGTATCTTCAAAAAAGAAATATAATAAGTAATCTCACAAAACAATATGATAATTAATTGAATAAGGGGCATACTGATTATAAAAATCGGTATGCCCCTGTTTTTTTATCAGCTTATAAAATCCTCAATAAGCTTGTTGATTTCCTCTCTGGTATCAGCATATATGCCTTTGCTTACAAGTTCTTTGTCAAAATCTGTAAGCATTGATGTGCTGTAATCAAGTTTGCAGTAAGGAGTGCTGCAGCCCGAACGATACAATGCAAGGCAGCCTTCATATTCTCCGAGGATATATCCGTTCTGAATTTCTGTTGCAGCCGATGTTTCAGCAGACGGATTACTGTTAAGCTGTACAGGCTTTGTGCGGAATGATGTTCCCAGAGATAATATAAATATGATAATTGAAATCAACGATGCTGTAATATACATATAAGCAATCTTTTTTCTGCTCATAGAAAATACCTCCTGATGAATTGAACTTTTTATATATTTTAACATTTATAAGCCTTGACAGACAGGGAAATTATATTCAAAATTTAAGAATATTTCAAAAAAGTATTAACAAATCAGTTATGATATGATATAATGTAAAAGTATAAGTGTGAAAACTTATGCTTTATATAGATTATCATAATAAAATATAGTATACCGGAGGAAAGGAGATTTTTCATTGTATTATAATGAAAAAAAATGAAAATATGGCTGACGAAAAACATAATAATTCGGAAAATGAAAAAATGTCATATATTCCGAAGAAAAAGAAGAAAAGCAAATTTCTGAAATTCTGTAAAAAGTTTGTTACCTTCATTGGCTCAACAATATTGTCACTGTTTCTTATTATGGTAATAACAGGAACAATCGTTGCGACTGCTCTTACTGTATATGTAATGGAATTCATGGAGAACACAAATGATGTAAATATTACCGATATGGAAATAAGCTATGCGTCATATATTTATGCAAAGGATGAGGAAACTGACGAGGATATACTGCTCTATGAGGTAAAATCCAACGATGTCCAGTGTATACCGGTAGACATAGAGAACGTTCCGCAGATGGTGAGATATGCTTTTGTATGCGGTGAAGATGAACGTTTCTATGCACATGAGGGCGTTGACTACAAGCGAACCTTTGCCGCATTTGCGAGTTATTTCCTGAGAGGAAACTTTGCATACGGCGGTGGTTCAACAATTACACAGCAGCTTATCAAGAATATCACAGGCGATAATGATGCAAGCCCTGAACGTAAAATGAGAGAAATTTTCCGTGCATTGCAGATGGAAAAGCGTTATCCAAAGGACAAGATACTTGAGGGATATCTGAACTGTATCGGTTTCGGCGGCTCTGCAATGGGCGTGCAGATGGGTGCAATAAAATATTTCGGCAAAAATGTTGATGAGCTTTCAATCGCAGAGGCAGCCTGTCTTGCGGCAATTCCGCAGAACCCTGAGGTAATTAATCCGTTTGCAGACTTTGAGGCAAATCAGAAGCGTCAGAAATACATTCTCGGAAAGATGTATGAAAACGGTGCAATCTCTACCGCAGAATACCATGAGGCTCTCAATGAACAGCTTATACTCACCAATTCCGAGGAATACAAGGCACTTCACCCCGAACTTGTCGAAGAAGAAACGAAAGATGAGGAAGAAAATGAAGACCTTGTAGTTGAAAATACTGATGAGAATTCAGAGGAGGAAGACGGAGAGGAAGAAACAGAAGAAAAGAAAACTCCTTACTATGTAGACGCCGCTATATATGAAATAGAGGACTATATCATGCAGGAATACGATATTACCCGTGAGGAAGCCCTTGAAAAATTCAGACGAGGCGGATATACAGCATACATCACAGTCGATTTTGATATGCAGGAATACGTTGAGGAAAAATATATGAATTATAAAAATTTCCAGTATTCAGGCTATAACAAATACGATGAACAGCCGCAGTCATCATTTATTGCAATGGATTACTCAGGAAATGTCCTTGCAGTAGTCGGCGGAATAGGCGAAAAGCCTACATCACTCAGCTTCAACAGAGCAGTGCAGGCAAAGCGTCAGCCGGGTTCATGCATGAAGCCTGTTGCTTCATACGGCTATGCTATCGAAAATAACAAGGTTACATGGTCAACAATATTCACCGATAAGCCGATTGTCGTAAACGGTGAAAAATGGCCGTCAAACTACAGCTCGAATGATGTAGAGAAGAACTGGACATATGCACCTATGTATGTATTCAATGCTCTCAAGCTTTCAAAGAATACCGTTCCTGCACAGATTTGCGAAATGTGCGGACTCAGGGAAATATTTGATTATTCAACGGAAACTCTCGGTCTTGACCTCGTTGAAGAACGCTATTCTGAATCACAGGGCAAGATACTCACTGATATTGATTATTCACCTCTTGCCGTTGGCGGTATTACAGATGGTCTTACAATAGAAAATCTTGTAAATGCTTATATGCCATACGGAAACGGCGGTGTTTACAAAAAGGCTCATATCATCAGTCAGCTTTACAGCTCAGCAGACGGAAGTCTTCTCCTTGATAATACAGGCCCCGGAGAACAGGTTATCGACCCTGAAAGTGCATATGTAATGAACAAGCTTTTACAGCAGGTTATAATATCCGGTACAGGTACTGCCGCAAGACTTTCAAACAAGACTGTTGCCGGCAAGACAGGTACAACATCAGACTGGAACGATATTTGTTTTGTAGGTCTTACAGAGGATTTCGTCAGCGGTATATGGATGGGATACGATACACCGTCAACACTTCCGGCATATGTAAGCTCGGCGGCTGTATGGAGAAATGTAATCGGCGGATATGCAAACAGTATACAGTCCGGAGCATCATATCCCGACAATGAAGATGTAGTTGAAGCATTGTTCTGTACATCATCAGGAAAACTTGCCACATCAAGATGTCCGAAATCAGGTTCAGTCGGATATTATAAATCAAGCAACTGCGAATACTGTACAATACACTAAGTGGGCGGCAAGGTGCCGCTTCCACTTCGTTGCAAGCCGCTTTCAGCGGCTTAGTTGCGGTTATCACTTTGAATACCGGCTCGACCACATTGGTCAATTCCGCATTATTTACCGGCAGCACAAAATAACTTAATTATGCGGTCGAGCCATAAGCAAACGATTATCAGCAAATAAAGTAACGAAACTAAAAGTTTTTGTCCAGCTTTTTTCAAAAAGCTGGCGGTTTCCAAAGGCAGAGCCTTTGGTCGCTCGAATGAGCGAAATGGGGGTGTGGGGGCTTGCCCCCGCCCTTCAATCGTTTTAAAAAAGTTTTTTGTCAAACTTTTTCCCAAAAAAGTTTGAGCAAATGCAGTTTGCTGAACAGAAATTATAAATTTATCAGTAAACAAGAACGGGCGAACGCAGTTCGCCCCTACACTGTAAAATCATCATCACATTGTAGGGGTGGATTGTGTTCGCCCGATAAAATTATCATACAGAAATAAACCTGTTTCAGTATTTTGTTTTATCCAAACGGTCGAGCCATAAGAAAAATATTATAAGTAAGCAAAGTAACGAAACTAAAAGTTTTTGCCAAGCTTTTTGCGGCAAGTTGCCGCCTCCAGTTTTGAGTGTTATATTTATTATGCGGTCGAGCCATAAGAAAAAATATTATAAGTAAGCAAAGAAACGAAACTAAAAGTTTTTGCCAAGCTTTTTTCAAAAAGCGGAAGGAGAGATATATGATTAAATTTTCATGTCCATGTCATTTCGGTCTGGAAAGCACACTGAAATTTGAAATAAAAAAAATCGGCGGAGAGAATATTCAGAGCTATAATGGCAGAGTAACATTCGAGGGCGATTACAACATTCTTGCAAGGGCAAATATATGCCTTGCATCAGCTGAAAGAGTTCTCATTGAACTCGCTGAATTCCATGCCGAAACATTTGAGGAATTATTCTGCGGAGTAAAGAATATTGCACTGGAGGAATATATCGGAAAATGGGACGCATTTCCCGTAAAGGGATATTCTCTCAATTCAAAGCTTAAAAGCGTTCCGACCTGTCAGTCAATTATCAAAAAAGCCTGCGTTGAACGATTACGCAGTAAATATGGAGTGAGTTATTTTGAGGAAAGCGGTGCAGTCCATCAGATACAGTTCAGCATTATGAATGACAATGCGGTGATATATCTTGATACAAGCGGTGCAGGACTTCATAAGCGTGGATACAGAAAAAATGCCAATGCCGCACCGATAAAGGAAACTTTAGCGGCAGGCATAGTTGATGTTGCATTTGTAAAGAGCGACAGCGTTGTATATGACCCATTCTGCGGAAGCGGCACTATACTTATAGAAGCCGCATTCAAGGCATTGAATATCGCTCCCGGACTTAACAGGCATTTTGCGGCTGAAAAATGGAAGTGCATTGACAGGAATATATGGTCAGATGAGCGTTCAAGGGCTATTGATTTGATAAATAAAGATGCATCATTTGAAGCGTATGGCACGGATATAGATGATGAGGCGGTTGAGCTTACAATAGAAAATGCCAAAAAGGCAGGAGTTAAAAATCATATTCGTGTAAAACAGGCTGATGTGAGGGATTATGAACTTCCGGACAGCAGGGCAATTACAATATGCAATCCGCCTTATGGTGAGCGAATGCTTGAAATAAAACAGGCAGAGGAACTTTACAGGATTATGGGAGAAAAATTCCCGTATTCAAGGGAAAATCCATGCTATATAATTTCACCTGATGAGGAATTTGAGAAATTCTACGGCAGAAAGGCGGATAAAAGACGCAAGCTTTATAACGGAATGATAAAATGTCAGCTGTTTATGTATCGGAAATAGTCAATGCTGATTTAGTTGACTTTTGTGATGCTCCATGCTATAATTTTATCAGAAGATAACGCATTTAACAAAAAAGAGGAAATTATATGAATACAGCAAAAGAGCCGATATACAACAGCGAGGAATATTATGAAGCTGTAAAGGATTATAATGGTCTTACCGAATTACAAGATGGTGAAATAGTTTACCTTGCTTCACCAAGTATTAATCATCAGCTTATTATTTTTAATGTAAGCAGAAAAATTGCTGATTATATTGATAATAATAAAGGCAAGTGTCGTGTAATGATTTCTCCATTTGATGTAAAGCTTGATGAATACAATGTTGTTATCCCTGATATATTTATAGCCTGCAATCCCGATAACTTTGATGAGCAGAAATACAACGGAGCTCCTGATTTTATAATAGAAGTCCTTTCAACAAACCGTTCCGATGACTTATACAGGAAACTGTATCTTTATCAGCGTTCGGGAGTAAGAGAATACTGGATAGTTGACCCGAAGTATAAAAAGACTCTTGTGTATTTATTTGAAAATTCGGATTTGCCTGAGATTTATGATTTTGATAAAAGTATCATGGTAAATATCTATAAAAATAATGATATAAAGCTTGAAATAAATATTGCTGAATTGCTGAAATGATATTAGTTTAACGTGAGTTCGATAACCCAAAGAAAAAGTTTTGGTTATCGAACTCACGTTAACTAAGCAACGAAAGTGCCGGCGGCGGCTCGCCGCAAATTCACTATAGCATTATAACATAAAAATGTCAATCTCGCAAAATTTCTGCAATATCCGCATTATAAGACATATTTCATATGCAAATAATCAGCCGTGTCTGTCAATAATAACCTTGGAAGATATAATTTGAAAGGTATTGATTAACATGGCATACAATAAAGTTGTAATATCAGGTTTAAATACATCACAGCTGACAGTATTGAAAGAATCAGAAAAAATCAGACTTCTTAGGGAATATCAGGAAACAGGCAGCAAAGAAGCTAAGGACAAGCTTATTCAGGGAAATTTAAGGCTTGTTCTTTCAGTTATACAGAAATTTACCAACAGGGGAGAGGATATAGATGACCTTTTTCAGATTGGCGTGGTGGGGCTTATCAAGGCTATAAATAACTTTGACCTTACAAAAGAGGTACGCTTTTCAACATATTGCGTTCCGATGATAAGCGGAGAATTAAGACGATTTCTCAGGGATTTCAACCATATAAAAGTGAGCCGTTCCATGCGTGACCTTGCTTATAAGGCTATGCAGGCAAAGGAAGTGCTTATATCGAAAAATCAGAAAGAGCCGAGCATTGAGGAAATCGCCAATACAATCGGTGCAAAAAGAGCTGATGTAGTTATAGCCCTTGAAAGTATAAGCGAGCCATTATCGCTGTATGAGCCGGTATATTCCGATTCGGGCGATACGCTGTATGTGCTTGACCAGATAGGCGATAAAAATGAGTTTGAAAACTGGCTTGATGAGATAGAGTTAAGAGAAGCTATAAAGGGTTTGCAGCCGAGAGAGAAGAAGATATTATATCTAAGATTTTTCAAGGGAAAAACGCAGGTTGAGGTTGCCGGAGAAATAGGTATCTCGCAGGCACAGGTATCAAGGCTTGAAAAGGGAGCATTAAGCCGTATAAAAGGTGAAATATAATATTTTCGCAGAGGTGAAATGTATTCATCTCTGCGAAATTTTTTTATAGCAATTTATATCAAAATGGTCGGGCAGGTAAAAAATGTTGAAATAAAACTAAATCCGAAACTAAAAGTTTTTTGCCCAGCTTTTTTTCAAAAAAGCTGGCGTTATATTAATCAGTTTTCGGATTTTGCTTTAATGCTTTTTCTTTTTTCAGATAATCCTTTGTTTCACAGGCGATAACTCCTGAAAGCATAATTAATGCTATAATATTAGGAAGTGCCATAAGACCATTTGCAATATCTGCGAGATTCCATACAGCTTCTACGGTGAGGTATGGACCTATAAATACTGCGAGTACATATAACCATCTGAATATGACTGTTGCTTTCTTGTTTGAACCTGTGAGATATGAAAGGCATCTTTCTGAATAGTAGTTCCAGCCAAGAATTGTTGTGAATGCAAAGAATACTATGCATATCATAAGTAAGAATGATGATACTTTTGCCGGAAATGGCAGACCATACTGAAAAGCGGCATTCGTTATTGCAAATCCTTCAAGATTCGGGTCGGCATAACTTCCTGATATCACTATTGCAAGACCTGTCATTGTACATACAACGATTGTATCAATGAATGTACCGGTCATTGTGACAAGTCCCTGACGAACAGGTTCTTTTGTCTGTGCGGCGGCTGCGGCAATAGGTGCAGAACCAAGACCGGCTTCATTTGAAAATATACCTCTTGCGATGCCATTTCTTACAGCAAGCATAACAGCTGCTCCGGCTGTACCGCCTGCAACCTGTTTTAAACCGAATGCACTCTGGATTATTGTAACAACAGCCTGCGGAATTTCAGATATATGTCCGATAATAATAATCAGACAGCTTAAAACATATACTACAACCATAACAGGAACAACTACTTGCGAAACGCTTGCAATACGCTTTATTCCGCCTATTATTATAAGGGCGATGCATACAGTTATTATAAATCCTGCAATTATTGTTGTATATGTATAATCCATTCCGAAAATATTTACAGTGGATAATTTATCGGGGTCAAAAAAGCTGTTTGCAGCAGATGTTATACTGTTAATCTGAGTAATAGTACCTATTCCCATAAGACCGGCAAGCAGTCCGAATACTGCAAATAATTTGCCAAGCCATTTCCATTTAGAACCAATTCCGTTTTCAATATAGTAGAAAGGACCTCCGAGGATATTAGCGTTTTTATCAGTGGTACGATATTTTATCGCAAGAAGTCCTTCGGCATATTTGGTAGCCATTCCGAAAAATGCGGCTATTTCAAGCCAGAAAAGTGCTCCGGGGCCTCCTGCGGCAAGAGCAGTTGCAACACCAACGATATTTCCTGTACCGATTGTTGCTGAAAGGGCAGTGCATAGTGCCGCAAAACTGGATACTTCACCATGACTTCCTTCCTCTTTGCTGAACATGAGTTTCAATGCCTGTCCAAGTTTTTTAATCTGAATAAATCCTGTTTTGAATGAGAGAAGTATTCCGCAGCTTAGTATCAGAACAATAAGCGGAACATTCCATATAAGGTTATCAATTTTTTCTGTTATGATATTGATTTTTTCCATCAATTCATCTCCTTTATCTTAATGGTTGTTTTTAATAAATAAAAACAGATTTGTCGCCACTAATCTTAATAATACCATATTATATACAAAAAAGTCAAGTATATTATCGCTCAAAATGTGGAAAATTGTGAAATGAATTGATAAATGATAAGTTACCATTGACTAACTTTGATTTCTGTGTTATTATATATTCAGTAAGCAAATGCTAACTGAAAGGAGTATGAAAAATGAGTGTAGTTGTAGTAGGCGGAAATGACAGAATGTCAACTCGTTACAGGGAGATATGTAAATCATATAAATGCAAAGCAAAGATATTTACACAGATGCCGGCGAATTTTGAAAATAAAATCGGTTATCCGGATTTGGTAGTTGTATTTACAGATACTTGCTCGCATAAAATGGTGCGAAGTGTTGACAATAAAGCTAAGAAGTATGATTTTACAGTTGCAAAAATCCATAATGCAAGTGTCAGTGCTTTAAAAAACATACTTGAAAAGTATTGTGTGTAAAAAATTTTTTAAAAGTTGGTTAGTTTCAGCTAATTAACGTGAGTTCGATAACCAAAAATAAAAGTTGAGGAAAAATGGCGAAATTAAAAGTTTTTTGTCCAGCTTTTTTTCAAAAAAGCT
>JBJEQS010000221.1:0-2237 GCA_051881875.1 Oscillospiraceae bacterium | reverse complement strand
AGCAAAATACTGAAAAGTGGAGGCGGCACCTTGCCGCTTGAAAAAGCTTGACCAACACTTTTATCTTTTGTTTGTCGAACTCACGTTAAAAAGCATAAAATCAATCGTATTATTTTTCTATTCACTGTAATTTCTTTGAATTTGTATGTAAAAAGTAATATTTTTATTGACTTACAGGTAAATTTATGGTACATTAAAAGGTAGGGATTTTCCCATAATATACAGATAAAGATAAAAGAAAGGAAGAAAAAAATGAAAAGATTTTCAGGACTTTTAGCTGTCTTCAGCGTTATTTCATGCATTGCAGGAGTCAATGTATATGCGGAAGATTTTACTCTTGGAGATGTAGACAACAATGCCGATATTACAGCAGTTGATGCACTTGTTATTCTGCAATCGGTAACTGGCATGGAAGAATTGTCGCCGGAACAATTCAAGGCGGCTGATGTTGACGGCGATAATCAGATTACATCAAATGATGCACTGAAAATTCTCCAGTATGTAACCAAGATTATTGATGATTTCAAACAGGAAGTTCCTCAGACTACTGAACCGCCGCAGACAACTATTTCAGCAGAACCGCCTCAGACTGAATATTCTGAAGCTGTAACCACAACTGAACCGCCGCAGACTTCAACCGAACCTGATAGTTCATCGGTAAATATATGGAGCGTTGTAACAACGGAAACTCCTGTACCTGTTACGGATTTATCGGAAACAACAACAGTATCGTCTTCCGAAACAACAACCGAACCGGCAAAGACAACTACTACTGTACAGACTACTACAGAACTACCTCAGACTACAACGACAGTACAGACCACTACAGAGCCTCCGCAGACTACCACAGAAGCACAGCTTCCAAGAAGCTATAAAATATCAAATGTTACTCCGATAGTACAGAGTGGTCTGCCGACAGGCTGCGAGGCAACAGGTCTTACAATCGCTCTCCGCTGGTATGGCTTCGGCGTATCAAAGGAGGATATGGCTCTTAAATATATGCCATGGCAGGATTTCGTTTATAAGAACGGGAAAAAGATTGGGCCTGATTATATCTATACATTCGCAGGTGACCCAAGAAGAAGTACTGATTCATATGGCTGTTATATACCATGCATGATGCAAGCCGTTAAGAATTATTTTGATGATATAGGCTGTACGAATTATACAACAACAAATATTTCCGGTACATCTCTTGACAGCCTTTTCAACTATGTTGCTAATGGTACACCTGTTATACTTATATCTACAAATAATCTGATAACTCCTACAACGGGAAATTCATGGTATACTCCTGACGGCAGATACATAACATGGCAGAAAGGACATCACTGCATGGTTCTTACAGGCTATGATTACAGCAAAAATGTTGTATATGTAAGCGAATCGGCATACTCATATGAAAGAACTTATAATATGGATTCATTCAGGAATATATATAACCTCAAGGGAAAAAATGCCATGATTATAAGGAAAACAAATGATACTCCGCCTGTAATAACTCCCGATGATGATGTATATGTAACCCCGTTTGCTGACGGCGATATATGCACATTGAAGAATTACGGAAGCGGAAAAATGCTCAATGTTGACTATGGAAAAGACCAGAATGATACTAATGTATATCAGTGGACGAACGATAATTCAACAGAACAGAAATTCAAAATGAATTTAATGTCCGACAACTCTTATATGATAAGGACGATGTGCAGTTCAGATGGTACAAACCGTACTCTTGATATTGTAAAATCAAACGGAAATATCGTATCCGGCGGAAATGTTGATATATATAACCCGACAGATACAATCGCTCAGAGATGGCTTTTCGTGAAAACAGGCACAGATACATATAAAATTGTACCGAAATACAATACCTCGCTTGCTCTTACCGTATGCGGAAATTCAAACGGAACAGGCACGGGAACAACCGCATCTTCAGCAGGAAATGCCTTCGTATCAACATATACCGGTTCAGCATATCAGCAGTGGACTATTACTAAAATTAATTAATATATAAACAACAACGACCTCCTGTGATATAATAAACATCATGGGAGGTTTTAAAATGTTAAAAAAAATATTCGTTTCAGTAATTGCAGCAGCAATTTTAAGCTGTTCTGCATCAGAAAAAGTTTATGCATTCGGAGATTATAAATAACGTGAGTTCGATAGATTTATTTTGTAATGGTGAACTATATTCGCCAGTCTTTATTTACTTGTAAATCCATAATTTCAGT